>JBQCJO010000378.1:0-2755 GCA_051952735.1 Rhizomicrobium sp. | reverse complement strand
GATTACTATCCGTTCGAGCACTCCTTCCTCGCCCGCGTCTCCACCCGCATCGTGAATGAAGTGCGCGGCGTGAACCGCGTGGTGTATGACATCACGAGCAAGCCGCCCGGAACGATCGAGTGGGAGTGACGTGCGCGGACGTCTTCAAAGCTTCTTGCGTGCAAATCTGAGAAGCTTGCTGGTTCTCGCGGCCACGGCTCTCGCGTGTTCGCGGACGATGTTTGCGTTCTTTGATGATCCCGAGGGACCGAATCTCCTCGTGGTTGTTGGGATGGCGGCTGTGATCTACGCCATCTCTTTGGCGGTCTATCTCTCGAATTTCCTTCCGTCGCTTACGGGGTTCAGACGAAGCTCGGCTGCGGTTTTCGTTCAGATGTTCGTTGCTACGGGTTTTTACGTGTTACTCCGCTGAAGGCGGGGGCCGGTCCCAACTCGAATTGAATGTCGATTTTCGCTCTCCAGATTTCACGCTTTCACAACATCTTGTGGCTGGAAGAGGCGCGATGCATTTGAAGTCACGTTTTGCACTACCCCCCCTCCCTCTCGCCCTCATCCTGCCTCGTGGCTTTTGTGGAAGACGCAGTTCTCCTGTTTGCCGGGGCGTGTTTTCCGCGCGATCCGGCAAAATATTGATGAGAACAAAGTAAGAACAAACAGAACCGGAGTCAAGCCCTGCGCGGCGAAACCGGCGCGTTGATCCGGCGCGATCCAGCGGCCAGATTTGCGTGCCGCAAACGGGGCACGCCGTGACAATCAAGAAGCAGATCGAGACCTATCTCGCCGCCCAGCCGGAGCCCAAGCGCAGCGACATGCGCGCGCTGCACGCCCGCATCCTCGCCGCGATGCCGGGATGCAAGCTGTGGTTCCTGGATGGCAAGGACGCCAGCGGCAAAACCGTCACCAATCCCAACATCGGATACGGCTTGCAGACGATGAAACAGGCGGGCGGCAAGACGCGCGAGTTCTATCAAATCGGCATCAGCGCGAACACGGCCGGAATCTCGGTCTATATCCTCGGGCTGGAGGACAAGACCTATCTCGCCAGGACCTACGGCAAGAAACTCGGCAAGGCGAGCGTGACCGGCTACTGCATCAAGTTCAAAGCGCTGAAGGATATCGATGTGGATGTGCTGGAAGCGGCGGTGCGGGATGGGGTTGAGGCGACGAGTGATGGGGAATAGATACCCTGTCGCCGTATTCGCTATCCCAAATAGCGTGTGGCGAGTGCCAGAAAAGTCGGTGTGAGCGTCATAGCTGCGATCGGGATCGCGCACCCGCTACTTGCATGTTGCTTTGCATAGGTAACGGGTGGCGGTTTCAATGCCTCATCGTGTTCATATCGCGCTATTTGATCGGCCATCTGCTTCAAGCCATAAGCTGCCAATTTCTGAATGTCGTCCGACGAAACAGAGAGAGGCCCGTGAATGTAGTACTGGGCGTCTTTAATGCCTGCCGAATAGCGGCAATGGCTATCCCAAAATCTAATGGCATAGATGCCCGTGGAGCCATCCAAAGTGCGAGCGCGTACTGAATAACAATGGACGGGGTCTTCAGAATCTCGATAAGTGAAAACCTCGAATGAATATCGGCCACGATGGGTCGAAAGTGATCTGCGCATAATTTCGGCGATGCGCTCTGCAATGGCGCGACCGGTTTCGATCCGCTCCTCGAGTTCACTCGCATCCCTTGCTTGTTTTGCTCGGCTTTCAGCCAGCTGTCTGTCAAAGTCACTCGTCATAAGAATATGCCCCGGCGATTGCTCGACAGGACAACTATAGTCAATGGCTGGCCGAGCGGAAACGTCGGCCACTGTCTGATAGACGGGCCCAACCTTATTGCGCTGCTGCGCAAGCATGGGCGCACCTATCGGATAGACCTTGAAGAGGCGCGGCGTGCGGAAGCCGAACTGCCGTAACTACAGAAATACGGCGATAGGATATCGATTGGGCGCTCGCTTTGACCGAAGATCGCGCGATCCCAAACAGGCAGGTGAACCATGAAAGCCATCGTCGTCACAGACCACGCCGCCGGAACACGCGGCATGAAACTCATCGAACGTCCCGAGCCGAAAGCGGCGATCAATGATGTCGTGGTTCGGATTCATGCGTCGGGATTTGTCGGCACGGAGTTGGCGTGGCCTTCGTCATGGGTGGATCGGCTGGGCCGCGCGCGCACGCCAACGATCCCCGGCCATGAACTGGCGGGCGTGGTCACCGCGCTCGGTTATGGCACGACGGGGCTTTCTATCGGGCAGCGCGTGTTCGGTCTTGCCGACTGGTATCGCGACGGCACGCTGGCGGAGCACATCGCTATCGAGGCGCGCAACCTTGCGCCGCTGCCCGGCGATGTGGATTTCACCGTGGGCGCGAGCCTGCCGATCTCGGGCCTCACCGCATGGCAGGGATTGTTCGATCATGGCCGTTTGCGCGCGGGGCAGAGCGTCATCGCGCATGGCGCGGCGGGCGCCGTCGGCTCGATGGTGGCGCAACTGGCGCATGCGTTCGGCGCCTATGTGATCGGCACCGGGCGCGCCGCCGACCGCCAGAAGGCGATCGACTTCGGCGCGAATGAATTCGTCGATCTGGATCACGACAGGCTGGAAGATGTGGGCAAGGTCGATCTGGTGTTCGATCTGATCGGCGGCGACATCGGCAATCGCTCGGCGCGCATGGTGCGCGCCGGCGGAACGGTGGTGTCCATCGTCGGGGCGGGCGATGTGAAGCCCACGGACGGTATCGCAATCGATTTCGTGGTC
>JBQCJO010000377.1:0-4352 GCA_051952735.1 Rhizomicrobium sp. | reverse complement strand
CGGAGTATGCCCCGGCATGAACCTCGGTTTTCGCCGTCCCCGTTTTCAAAAAAAGGGGCGGAGAATTTTCACTCTCCGCCCAACCTCAACAATGTGCCACGGGTATATGCACATGTCGAACGAACCAGCCGGGGAGCCCAGCCCCGGCCAGGGGGAACATCAGAACTTCACGCGGACGCCACCGAAGAGCTGGATGCCGTTGCTGTAGAAAGCGCGCGGCTGGCTCTTGTTGCCCGTGTGATATTTCAGCGTCTGGTTGGTCAGGTTCAGCGCGTCGAAGGTGAGCGACGCGTAGTCCGTGACGTCGAACTGCAGTGACGCATCCAGAGTGTTGTACGAGTTCTGGTATTCGTCGGAGCTGCGGTCGAGACCAACCAGCATGCGCGAACGGTAGTTGTAGGACACCCGCGCGCTCATCCAGTCGTTTTCGTAGTAGCCGATGAGGTTGGCGGTGTTCTTGGAGTCGCCAACCAGCGGGCCGCCGGCATTGTCCGAGCCGTTGGCGTAGGTGTAGTTGGCCTGGAAGCCGAAGCCGCCCCAGATCGGTTGCTGCAAGCTCAGTTCGAAACCTTCGTCGTGGCCGCTGGAGTTGAACGGACGGCTGATCGAATAGGTCGAATAAACCGGGACGGGGTTGCGGCCCGTCAGCGTCATGTTCACGTAGCTGGCGTTCGCCGTCTGATAGGAGACGTAGGACGACAGGTCCATGTAGAAGACGCTGAGCGAGAAGAGCGACTGCGGCCCGTAGTACCATTCATAGCTAAGGTTGTAGTTCGCCGACTTCACCGGTTTCAGATCGGCATTGCCGGCCGATCCCGTGAGATTCGTGTCGGTAAGCTGCACCGCGCCGCCCAGTGCGCTGTAGTCCGGGCGGGCCATCGCTTCCGCCGCCGCGAAACGCAGCACCATGTCATCGGTGATGTCCGCGCTCAGGTTCACGCTCGGCAGGATGTCCGTGTAGGTGTTGCTGACGCTGTTCGTCACATAGCAGCCGAAGTCGCTGTATGTGCCCGTCGCGCAGCCGGGAGTCGGCGGCGTGTTGGCCAGGCCGTTGCCGTAGTTGGTGACATCGTCCTGCGTGTTGACGACACGCACGCCAAAGTTGCCCTTCCAGCCCTTGCCTTCAAAATTGGCCATCACATAGCCAGCGGTATCCTTCTCCTCGACGGCGAAGCTCGCCGGCCAGTCGAAGCGGCCGTTGGCCGGATTGGAAATCGCCGCCGGCGTCTGCGGATAGGGGCGCCAGCTGGTGTTGTTGAAGAGAAGCTGCTCGATCAGATGGGTGTTGCCCATCGGAACGTCGGTGAGCATGCCGGGGATTTTGAACTTGTCCGCGAAGTCGCCCGGATAGTTCGAGGTCGAGACATCGCTGCCGATCGAGCCGCCGTAAGACACGCCGCCGTTGAACAGCACGGAGTTGCGCTTGTGATCGGCATACCGCACGCCGGCCTTGATGGACGAGATCGGACCCCACGAAACCTGCTGTTCCGCGTCCGCCTGGATGTAGCCTTCCTTGTCCGTCGCGGTCGAAACAGCGGTCCACGCCCAATCGTTCACGAGATTGGACGCATCCGAGAGATCGACACCCGGAACGGTCACGACAGCCACGCCACGGGAGAAGTCATACGTACCGCCTGCGGTGCCGGGGGCAATTTCGCCTTCCCATGCGACCTGCGGATCGGTCTTGCCGACGCCTTTGCTGTAGCCGCCTTTGACATGGACGTTCAGCGAGGCGGTCGGATTCCAGTCGGCGTCGCCGTTGATGTACCAGGTCTGTGCCGCGCCGCCCGGACGCTGGATGAAGTCGGTCACGAACGGCGTCGAGCCGGCCTTAACCGGGAAGACCGCCGATACGATCGTGCCGTTCTTCACGACATAGCTCGTCGGCACGTTCTGCGACGTCGCAAACTCGTTGGTGCCCCAGAACATGTTGTTCTGGTTGATGTTGCTGGCGCTGAGATCCGAGTAGAAGCCAGAGACCTTGAGATCCCACTGATTGTTGGGCTGCCATTCGGCGGTGACGCTGCCGCCCTTGCGGATGCGCTCCTGCTCGAACAGCGCCGAGCCGATCAGCGTCGGATACATCATGCCGACGAGATCGGGATGCGCGATGCCGGCCGCATCGGTGGCGCCGACCGAGGAGTAGCCGAGGAATTCCTGGCCGTCGCGGCGGATGTCGCGCTTCTCATAGAAGCCCTGCACCATGATGCCGAAATTGCCGGAATCGCTCTTCCAGTTGACGAGGCCGTTGAGCTGCGGCGTGGTCTTGCCGCGCAGCGTGGAATAAGCGGCCTGTGCTTCGCCTTCGAACGTCCAGTTGTCCTTGAAACCAAGCGGGCTGCGCGTCTTGATGTCGACGACACCCGCGACGCCACCTTCAACGAGGTCGGCCTGCTGGCTCTTATAGACAACCGCGGTGTCCACGATTTCGGACGGCAGCAGCGTGTAGCTCACGCTGCGGCCCACCGTCTGATACTGATCGAGAATGAACCAGTCGCCGTTGGCAACGGAGTGACCGTCGATCAGCGTCTGGGTCAAGCTGGGGTTCGTGCCGCGGATCGAGACGCGATCGTTTTCGTCGAAGCCGCCCTCGCCGCTCGCCGCCGAAACGGTGTTGACGCCCGGAACGCGCTGCAGCGCGTCGGCGACGTTCTTGTCCGCGAACTTACCGATGTCCTGAGCGGACACCGCATCGACGATGGCCGTCGTGTCGCGCTTGATATCCAACGACTGCTGGATCGATCCACGGATGCCCGTGACGACGACCGTTTCGATATCGCCCTGGTTCTGCGCAAAAGACGGTGTCGCCGCTGCAAGTGCGATCACGCTCACCGAACCGGCCAAAATCCCCCTGAATGACATGCTCACCCTCCGTTTAATTCCGCTGTCACAAGGCGCTCCCCGCCCCGGAGACCTGCAATCGTGCCGTCACAAAGAATTGTTAGAAGCACCAATTCAAGTCCAATGTAGAACCATTTCCCGATTGGAATACGCTGTCAAGCCCAGAGTCTCGAATTAATCGGCTAGTTGACGAACATCCCCTGTCTTATGGTATTATATTGGTTCTATGGCAGTTTGGTCAGGAAATGACAGGTTTTCTGCAGCGCCGAGAGTCGGAGAGAAAACATTGGCACCGCTTCTAGCCCTCATCGGCCAGCTCGACGAAAAGGCCACACAGCCACTTTATCTACAGCTTCAGCGGGGCATCCGGCGCGCGATCGAGAACAAGGTGCTCACGCCGAACGATACGCTGCCGCCGGAGCGCGATCTCGCCGAACAATTCGCTGTTTCGCGCATCACGGTGCGCAAAGCGATTGACGGACTGGTGTCCGAAGGACTTCTGACGCGCCGGCAGGGATCGGGCACATTTGTTTCCAATCGCGTGGAGAAGAATTTCTCCAAGCTGACCTCGTTCACCGAGGACATGATCGCGCGCGGCCGCAAGCCGACCAGCACCTGGCTCAGCAAATCGCAAGGCACGGTGACGCCGGAAGAATCGCTGACGATGGGGCTTAGCCCCGGCACGCCGGTGTACCGCTTCCAGCGCCTGCGCTTTGCCGATGCTTCGCCGATGGCGCTGGAATACTGCACGATCCAGGCCTTCTGCCTTCCGTCGGTCGATGCCGTCACCTCTTCTTTATATACAGCGCTTGAGAAATCCGGCTTTCGCCCGACCCGCGCGCTGCAGCGCTTGCGCGCGGTGCTGTTCAACAAGGAACAGGCGGAGCTTCTGGGCGCACAAGAGCGCGACGCGGGATTGCTGGTGGAACGCCGCGGCTTCCTGCCCGACGGACGCGCCGTGGAATTTTCGCATTCTCTCTATCGCGGCGACACCTATGACTTCGTCGCCGAGCTCAGCGCATCGGAGATGGAGAAGTGATGGCGGACAGCGTTGCGCCAGCACGCGAACCATCCGAACAGCATACTCTCATGTTCCGCGAAGCAGCAGACGCGCCCAGCGTCGTTGCGCGTCAGCTTTCCGAGAATCGCGCGCTCATAAATGAACTCGCCGCCGCCCTGCGCGCGAAGAAACCACGCGGAATCGTGACCGGGGCGCGCGGCAGTTCCGATCACGCCGCGACATACGCGAAATATCTGATCGAGACGCGGCTGGGCATCCTCACCTCGTCGATCGGCCTTTCCATCGGCTCCGTCTATGGCACACAGCCGGACTTTCAGGACACGGTGTTCCTGGCGATTTCCCAGTCCGGCAAAAGCCCGGATCTTCTGGCAAGCGTGGAGAAAGCGAAAGCCGGCGGTGCCTTCGTCATCGCCATCGTCAAGGACAACAAGAGTCCTCTGAGCGGGCTTGCGCACGCGACCGTTCCGCTGCTGGCAGGGCCCGAAAAGAG
>JBQCJO010000376.1:0-5885 GCA_051952735.1 Rhizomicrobium sp. | reverse complement strand
CGCCGCTCATCGGCGTTGTCCTCTCCGACCGCTGGCAGGTGCGGACGCGCGCGGTGCTCATCGGCGGATCCATCATGGCCGCGGGCCATTGCATGATGGCGTTCCCCTCCCTCTTCTATGTCGCGCTCGCCACCATCGCGACGGGCAACGGCCTGTTCCTGCCCAGCCTCGCAAGCCAGATCAACCAGCTCTATGCGCCGGACGATCCGCGCAAGGCGACGGCGTACAACATCTATTATGTCGGCATAAACCTCGGCGCATTTCTGGCGCCGTTCGTCTGTGGAACGGTTGGCGAATTGTATGGCTGGCATTGGGGCTTCATGCTGGCCGGTGTCGGCATGGTGATCGGCATGTTCATCTATCTCGCCGGATCGAAATATCTGCCGAAGAACAACAGTCCCTCGGAACGCGAAGAACAGCCTGCCGCGCAACGCCCGCGCACGAAGTTCGAGATCTATCTTCTGCTGCTCGCGGTGATCGCCATCGTCGTGATCTTCCGCGCATCCTATGAGCAATCGGGCAATACCGTCGCGTTGTGGGCGGACACCGGCATCAGCCGCGAGGTCGGAAACTTCGCCATTCCGATGACGTGGTTCCAGTCACTCAATCCGCTCATCATCTTCCTGTTCACGCCGGTGATTGTCGCCTG
The DNA here is from genome assembly GCA_051952735.1 of Rhizomicrobium sp. Taxonomy (GTDB): domain Bacteria; phylum Pseudomonadota; class Alphaproteobacteria; order Micropepsales; family Micropepsaceae; genus Rhizomicrobium. The sequence continues at coordinate 5,236 of JBQCJO010000376.1, read as the reverse complement.
GTGGACGCGCGCGGCGCAGCGTGGACGCGAGCCCGGCAGCATCGGCAAGATGGCGACGGGCGGATTCATCGTCGGCATCTCCTATCTGATGCTGGCGCTGGTGGCGCATTGGTCCGGCGATGCGCGCGCAAGCTGGCTGTGGCTGGTGTTCTTCTTCTTCGTCTACACGGTCGGCGAGTTGTTCATCCTGCCGGTAGGCTTGGGCTTGTTCGGCAAGCTCGCGCCGGCGGAATTCGCCGCGACGGCCATCGCCGCATGGTTCATGGCGGCATTCTTCGGCAATCTCGTCGCGGGCGCCGTGGGTGCGTTGTGGAGCGCGGTGTCCGTGCCGATGTTCTTCGTCATCGCGGGCGGCATCGGCATTGTGTCCGGCGCTTTGCTGTTCGCCCTGAGCGGCTGGGCTTACCGGATCGAAAAAAGGGCCGCGGAACCGTCGGTCGAATCCCCCGGTGTCCTGCTTGTCCCCACCGGCGAGCAGTCCTTATGATGGGGCAGACAGAATTGCCAATATAATACCAATTTCGGCAAGAAGGCAGATTCCTCTACCATTTGGTATCATATTGGTATTAGTATTCCGCCATTCTCTTCATTGGGAATGCGATGGCCGAGCTCAACCCTGTCATAGCCGACGTCACCGCCCGCATCGCGGAGCGGAGCCGGGACAGCCGCACCGACTATCTGGCGCGGATGGCGGCGGCGCGGGGCGAAGGCCGCGCGCGCACGCATCTGGACTGCGGAAACGTGGCACATGCCTGCGCAGCCGCACCTGGCGCGGACAAAAGCGCGCTGCTGCGCGGCGCGATCAATATCGGCATCGTCACCGCTTACAACGACATGCTGTCGGCGCATCAGCCGCTGGCCGCTTATCCCGACATCATCAAGCAGGCCGCGCGCGACGTTGGCGCGACGGCGCAAGTCGCCGGTGGCGTTCCCGCGATGTGCGACGGCGTCACGCAAGGCCAGCCCGGCATGGAGCTGTCATTGCTGTCGCGCGATGTGATTGCGCTCGCGACAGCGGTGTCGCTCAGCCACAACGCTTTCGATGCCGCGCTGTGTCTCGGCGTCTGCGACAAGATCGTCCCTGGGCTTTTGATGGGCGCGCTGGCGTTCGGCCATCTGCCGGTGCTGTTCGTTCCTGCGGGGCCGATGGCGTCCGGACTTCCCAACAAGGAGAAGGCCCGCATCCGCGAGGCCTTCGCGCGCGGCGAAGCCAGCCGCGACGATCTGCTGGCGGCGGAGTCACGCTCCTATCACGGCCCAGGCACCTGCACGTTCTTCGGCACGGCGAACTCCAATCAGATGCTGATGGAGATCATGGGACTTCATTTGCCGGGGACCGCTTTCGTGCAGCCGGGCTCGGACCTTCGCGATGCGCTAACGCGGGCAGCGGCAACGCGCGTCTCCGCGCTGGCAAAGGACGGTCGCGGCCTGGCCGATGTCATCGACGAACGTGCCATCGTGAACGGCGTCGTGGGGTTGATGGCGAGCGGCGGCTCGACGAACCACGCGCTGCATCTACCCGCCATCGCGCGCGCTGCCGGTATCCAGCTCGAATGGGAGGACATGGACGCGATCTCCAGCGTCACGCCGCTGCTCGCGCGCATCTATCCGAACGGCGCGGCGGACGTGAACCACTTCCACGCAGCCGGCGGCATGGGCTTTCTGATCCGCGAATTGCTGGACGCGGGATTGCTGCATGGCGACGCGGTGACTGCAGGTGGCGACAGCTTGCAGAGCTATGCGCGCGAGCCTTTCCTCTCGGGCGGCGAACTTGCCTGGCGCGACGCGCCGGTGCATTCGCTCGACAGGGATGTGCTGCGCGGCGTGGACGATCCGTTCCAGAATGAAGGCGGGCTCAAGCTGCTTTCCGGCAATCTCGGCCGCGCCGTGATGAAGACCTCCGCGCTCGCGCCGCAGCATCGCACTGTGGAAGCGCCCGCCCGTATATTCCACAGCCAGGACGAATTCTCGCAAGCCTTCAAGAACGGCGAACTGGATCGCGACGTCATCGCAGTCGTCCGCTTTCAGGGACCGAAGGCGAACGGCATGCCGGAATTGCACAAGCTGACGCCGCCGCTGGCGGTTCTGCAGGACAAGGGGTTCAAAGTCGGCCTCGTATCCGATGGCCGCATGTCCGGCGCGTCGGGAAGAATCCCGGCTGCGATTCATCTGACGCCCGAAGCACAGGATGGCGGCGCCATCGCCCGGCTGCGCGACGGCGACGTCGTTCGCATCGACGGCAATACCGGGACACTTTCCGTGCGGATCGCGACGGAAGACTTCATGCGGCGCACGCCCGTCACCGGCGCACCGGCGTCTTACGGTTCCGGCCGCGAGCTTTTCGCCTCCCTGCGCGCTGGCCTGAGCAACGCCGACCGCGGTGCAAGCATCTTCGGAAGCGCTGCATGATGAGAACCATCGACGAGATCATCGGCCACACGCCCGTCATTCCAGTGCTGACGATCGCGCGCAGTGACGATGCCATCCCGTTGGCGCAAGCACTCGCCGAGGGCGGACTCAAGGTTCTCGAAATCACGCTGCGCACCCAAGCGGCGCTCGGCGCCATCGGAGCCATCGCACGCGCCGTTCCGCACGCCGTCGTCGGTGCCGGCACGGTGATGACGGCGGACGATCTTAAGCGCGCGCGCGATGCCGGCGCGCAGTTCGCAGTATCGCCCGGCCTCACGGAGCAACTCGCGCGCGATGCGGCTCTCCCGCTCTTGCCCGGCGTCGCGACGGCGTCCGAGATCATGCGCGGACGGGAACTGGGATTTGACCGCTTCAAATTCTTTCCGGCGGAATCCTCCGGCGGCATTGCGGCCTTGAAGGCCTTTGGCGGCCCCTTCGTGGATATCCGGTTCTGTCCGACCGGTGGCATCACCGCCAAGACGGCGCCCGATTATCTGGCGCTCGCAAACGTGATGTGCATTGGCGGGAGCTGGATGGCGCCACCTTCTATGATCGAAGCACGCGATTGGGAAGGGATCGCAAAACTGGCGCGCGCGGCGGCAAATCTGCGCAAAAGAGGAAGATGATGAAGTCCTTTATCATCGGCATGATGGGCCTGGCATTCTGCGCGACGGCAACATGGGCCGGCGCGGGATCGCCATGGGTCTCGCAGCAGGACGGCAAAACCTGCCTGCGCAGCGATCACATCCAGCGCAAGACGGTGCCTGACAACAAAACGGTTCTCTTCCGCATGGACGACGGCACGACATGGAAGAACACGCTGCAGAAGATCTGCCCCGGCCTCGCCATCGCCAGCGGCTTCGAGATGACCGTGCGGACGAACTACGTCTGCGCCAACCAGCAGCCGATCCGGGTGATCGGCGCGGGCAACACCTGCTATCTTGGCGACTTCGTTCAGGTGCCCTCCAAACCATGACGCCAGCCGAGCGCCTTTCCACCGCCAGGCAGCACTATGAATTGGCGGTCGCGGCGCATCGGCAGGACAAGCTGGCCGACGCCGGGCGGCATTACGGCGAAGTCCATCGTCTCTTCCCCGAGCACCCAGGTGCGCTGCACGGGCTTGGGCTGATCGCGCTTCGCGAACGCAGATATGCGGACGCCGCGGACTGGCTTGCGCCGGCAAGCAAGGTCGCGCCCGACAATCCCGCGATCCGCAACGATCTGGGTCAGGCATTGCTTCAACTTGGCCGTTACGAGGACGCGCTGAAGAGCTTCCGCGCGGCGTTGCGCATCGCGCCGGACAATGCGGCGGCACTGAACGGCGCCGGAGATGCGCTGAATATCCTCGGCCGCCCGGACGAAGCAAAGACAGCCTTCCAGCGGATGCTGTCACGCGATGCCAATAACGCGGCGGCGCATTTCGGTCTGGCAACCGCTCTTTCGCAATCGGGGAACACCGCCGAAGCGCGCAGCGAACTGGAACGCGCGATTGCCATCGCGCCCGACCGCGCCACCTATCATCGCGCGCTGGCGGACATTGCCCGCTTTGCCGAGAACGATCCGCGCCTGCCACCTCTGGAGACGCTGGCGCGGAACGAGCAAAAGCTTTCCGACGATCAGAGGGTTGAACTCCATTTCGCGCTTGCAAAGGCTTATGACGATCTGAAGCGCACGGATGCCGCGTTCGGCCATCTCGGAAAGGGAAATGCGCTGCGGCGCAAGCTCGTCTCGTATGATGAAAACGCCGTTGCGGATTACGTCGCGGAGCTGAAGGCTGCTTTTCCCGTCGAGCGGCTGCAGCGCATAGGCGATAGCGAGGCTTCGACCGTTCCGATTTTCATCGTGGGCATGCCGCGGTCGGGGACCACACTTGTCGAGCAGATCCTCGCGAGCGATCCGTCTGTCGTCGGCGCGGGTGAGCTCACGCATTTGCAGGATCTGATTGTCGAAGGCTTCGCAGGCGAGCGTTATCCGCTCAACATCGAAAGCACGCGCCGCCTCGGAGAAGAATATGTGCGCCGGCTGGGAAAGCTTCCGCCCGGCATCAAACATGTGGTGGACAAGTTTCCCGGAAACTTCCAGCACATCGGCCTCATCCGCCTCGCATTGCCGAATGCGAAGATCGTCCACGTCCGCCGCGATCCGATGGATATCTGCTTTTCATGCTATTCGAAGCCGTTCCTCAATGGGTTGAATCATACCTATGACCTCGAAGAACTGGGCCGCTATTACCGGATGTACGACTCGCTGATGGCGCATTGGCACGGTGTCTTGCCGGAAGGCGCGATGCTGGACGTGCAATATGAGACGTTGGTGGGTGATTTCGAGAACCAGGCGCGCAGCATCGTGCAATTCTGCGGCCTCGCATGGAGCGAGCGCTTCCTGTCATTCCACGAGACTGACCGCGCGGTACGAACCCACAGCCAGGCACAGGTTCGCCAGCCGCTGTTCACAACCTCCATCGGCCGCTGGCGCGCCTACGAAAAACATCTGAACCCGCTGCGCGACGCGCTCGGTCAGGCCTAAGCTTTTTTCCGTTCGCTGTTGAGCTGCAACGCCACGGCATCCGCGGATGGGCCGATGACCAGATGGATGCTGTCCGGCTTCGGCGACACGATGCCGCGAACCCCCAATGCTCGCAGGCGGCTTTCATCGACGCTCTCGCCTTTCACGACGGAGACACGCAAGCGGCTGGAACAGGTTTCCACCTTGAGGACATTCGACGGGCCTCCCAGCGCCAGCAACAGCGCATGGGTGTCGGTAACGGCCGGCGCGGATATGTCTTTCGTCTTCGCGGGAGCCACAGTTTCGCGTGCTGCGGTTGGTT
>JBQCJO010000375.1:0-2364 GCA_051952735.1 Rhizomicrobium sp. | reverse complement strand
AGAACTCGACGCCATGGTTGAACACGATGAAGAGGGCGATCACGGCAACGACGATGCCCGCTGCACCCGCGATCACGCGGCCGGGGAACCGCGTCAGCCGTTCGGCGAGATGTGCATACCAGCCGGTGATGCCGCCGATCTCGCGCCAGTCGCCGGTTTCGGAGGCTTCGATAGCTTTCTCATGCGCTTCGTCGCGTGGCGGCGGCTTGCCGAACACACCGCCCAGAACGGGCAGGAAGATCAGCGCCACAATCATCGATGATCCCAGCACGATGATGAGCGTGATGGGGAAGAAGCTCATGAACTTGCCGGACACGCCGGGCCACATCAGCAAGGGCAGGAACGCGCCGATCATGGTCATGGTGGCGCTGACCACCGGCCAGAACATGCGCCACGCGGCTTCCTCGAAGGCGAGCTTGGGCGGATGGCCCTCGGTCATCTTTCGATCCGCGTATTCGACAACGATGATCGCGCCATCGACCAGAATGCCGACCGCCAGCAGCATCGCGAACATGATCATGAAGTTGAGGGTGTAGCCGATGCCGTTCAGCACCATGAAGCTCATCAGGAACGACGTCGGGATGGCGATGCCGACAAGCAGGCCCGAGCGCAATCCCAGCGCTGCCACGACGATGATCATCACCAGCACGACCGCGAGGATGATCGAGTCCGACAGCGAGCCGAGCTGGTCGCGGATATCCTTGGACTCGTCGAACATGTAGGTGACGTGCACACCCGGCGGCCAAGCCTTCGAAGCCTGATTGATCAGGTCCTTCACCGCCTGGTTGTTCGCAATGATGTTGGCGCCGATGCGCTTGGTGACATCCAGCGAAATCGTCCGCTGGCCGTTCACCATCGCGTAGGTGGTGGGGTCATAGAAGGTCGGATGCACCTGCGCCACGTCCTGCAAGGTGATCGTGGCGTCCTTGGTGCTGCGGATCGGAAGGTTGAGGACGTCCTGCGCCGTCTCCAGAACGCCCGGCACCTTCACCGCGAAGCTGCCGTGGCCGGTATCGATAGAGCCAGCCGCGATCAGACGGTTGTTATTGCTGATCGCCGCGAACATCTCCTGCTGCGTGATGCCGTAGCTTTCCAGCTTCGCGGGATCGATCACGATCTCCAGCATCTCCTGCCGCTCGCCGCCGATATCGACATCGAGCACGCTGGGGATCTGCTTGATCTGGTCTTTCAGGTTGCGGCCGAGTTTCAGCAGCGTGCGCTCCGGCACATTGCCGTAAAGCGCCGCAGTGATAACCGGGAAGAGGCTGGTGTTGAATTCCTGGACGATGGGCTGCTTGGCATCTTGCGGAATTTCCGCGCGCGCGGTTTCCACCTGTGCACGCACGTCTTCGAGCGCCTTGTTCTTGTCGAAGTTGACGTCGAATTCCATGATGATGACGGCGAAGCCCTGATAGGCGCGCGCGGTGATGTCTTTGAGGCCCTGAATGGAACGCAGATAGGTTTCCATCGGCTTCACGAGCAGGCGCTCGCTGTCCTCCGGGCTGATGCCCGGATAAGGGATCTGCACCGCGATCACCGGGATCGGTATGTCCGGATCGGCTTCTTTCGGAATCGAATTGAACGCGGCAATGCCGGCGATGATGACCACCGCCAGCAGGCCCAGGACCACGCGGGTGTTGTTGACCGCCCAGTCGACGATGCGCGTCATGCTTTCGCTCCCGCGGGAATCGCTTTCACGTGTTCGCCGTCATTCACGAATTCCTGACCGACGGTGATGACCGTCGTGCCGTTCGGCAGACCGGCGATCCACATGCCGTCCGGCCCATCGGAGATGATCTGCACAGGCTTGAAACGCACCACGCCGGCAACGACGGTGCGCACGCCCACGACGCCATTGTCGTCCAGCACGAGAATGCCGGGAGAAATCTTCGCGGCCATCACCTGGCGCACGGGAATGTGGATGTCAGCGCTGACGCCGTCCCGCAGCTTGCCATCCGGATTGGGCAGTTCAACTTCCACCCGGAACGTGCGCGTTGTGTCGTCGGCTTTCGAGGCCACATAACGCACGCGGCCGGCAACCGTTTCTCCGGTGACCAGCGTGGCTGTTGCCGGATCGCCGGCATTGATCTGGCCGACCTGCTGCTCGGAGACCGTGCCGATCGCGAGGAACGGTTCCGGCGCGATGATGAGCGCGCACTTGTCGCCGATACGCATGTAATCGCCGACATCCACATAACGGTCGTCGGCGATCCCGTCGAACGGCGCCGTCATCTTGGTGTTCGCGAGCTGGATCTGCATCGTGCGCTCTTGCGCGCGCGCAGCTTCGAGCTGCGCAGCGGACTGGGCCACCTGAATCTTCGAGCGGAAACCGTTCTTGGCCAGATCGAGATCGACGTCGTGCTG
>JBQCJO010000374.1:0-5516 GCA_051952735.1 Rhizomicrobium sp. | reverse complement strand
CAATTCGCATTGCTTGCGGTGCTTCGGGCTTCTGGCGAGATGCTGCCGGCCATGGCAACGACGCTCTTTTCGCAATGGTGTTTGCAATTGCCGATCGCATGGCTGCTCTCGCGGCACCTGTCGGTCGACGGCCTGTGGTGGTCGCTGCCCGTCGCGAACGTGTCGGCGGCTCTCATCGCAGCGGCGTTGTTTCAGTCGGGGCGCTGGAAAACGCGCCGCCTTGCCGCTCCCTCCTCGCTCGCCGCCGGTCAGCTGGCGGTCGAGGAAGAAGCGCAGATGTGAGGCATCACATCTTCTTGTAATCGCGAGCGGTGTTGTCGATTGCGGCCTTCAGCTTGGCGATGATCTCATCCACTTCGCTTTCCGAGATAATGAATGGCGGCGCCAGGACCATCGTGTCGCGAATAGCGCGGCTGATGAGGCCCGAATTGAAGCAATAGTTGCGGCAATGCGTGCCGACGTCGCCGACGTTCGGGAAGAATTCGCGCTTGGCTTTGTCCGCGACAAGTTCGATGGCGGCGATCAGGCCAATGCCGCGCACTTCCCCCACGAGGGGATGGCCTTCGAAGGTTTCGCGCAAGCGACGCTGCATGTAGGCGCCGATGCCGCTCTTCACATTGGGCACCATCTTCTCGCGTTCCATCACTTCGAGATTCTTGAGCGCGACGGCGCTTGCCACGGGATGGCCGGTATAGGTGTAGCCATGCACCAGCTCTTCGTTGGCGTTCGCGATCGCGTTGCCCATGCGCTCGCCCAGCGAGATGGCGCTGATCGGCTGATAGCCGGAGGAGAGGCCCTTCGCCATCGTCATGATGTCCGGCTTGATGCCGTAGGTGATCGAGCCGAACCATTCGCCGGTGCGTCCGAAGCCGGTGATGACTTCGTCGGTGTGCAGCAGAACGTCGTGCTTCTTGCAGATGCGGTTGATCTCTTCCCAGTAACCCGGCGGCGGGAAGATGACGCCGCCCGCGCCATGCACCGGCTCCGCGGAGAAGGACGCGACATTGTCCGCGCCGAGCTCGAGAATCTTCTTTTCAAGCTGCTCCGCAACTCTGCGGCCCAACTCCTCCGGCGTGATGTCGCCATAAGCGGCTTTCGATCCATACCAGTAGGGCGTCGGCACTTTCTCGAAGCCCGGCAGCGGCAGATCGAATTGCGGATGCATCGGGGTGAGGCCGGACAGCGACGCCGCCGCCATCGTCACGCCGTGATAGGCAAGTTCGCGCGAGAGATGAATCTTCTTGTGCGGCTTCTTCTTCAGATTCCAGTAATAGCGGATCAGCTTCAGCGCGCTATCGTTCGCTTCCGACCCGGAGATTGCGAACAACACGCGCTCGTGACCTTCCGGCAGAAGCTTCGCCATCTTGTCGGCGAGTTCGGCGGTGTAGGGGTTCGTCGTCTTGAAGAAGTGGTTGTAATAGGGAAGCGTTTTCAGCGCTTCATAGCCCGCGTCGGCCAGTTCCTTGTTGCCGTATCCGACCTGGACGCACCAAAGGCCGGACATGCCGTCGATGATCTTGTTGCCGTTGGAATCCCACAGATAGACGCCATCGGCGCGCGTGATAACGCGCACGCCTTCCTTGTTGAGAGCGGCCGTATCCGTGAACGGATGGATGTGGTGGGCGGCGTCGATCGCCTGCCAATGCTTAGTGAGATTGTGTTCGCGCGTGTTCATTTTCATTCTCTCTGATGCCGTGGATACGATGGAGCGGGCACAAATGCCCGGGCGTCAGGCGCGCGGCGGGTTATAGCCGATGCGGGCGCAGAGAATGAGAAGGAACTGTTTGGAACTCATGCGCGCCACTATAGCAGCGCGCATCGTTCCCGTCACCTGTCAGGCGGCGTTGGCGGCGGGCCCCACGCCCTGTTTCGACAAGGCGCGCTGATAGGCAGGCCGCGCATGGCAACGTTCGCGATAGGCCGCGATGGACGGATGCTTCTCGAAAATCCGCGGCGCATGCTGTGCGAAGTCCAGCACCGTGGTCATCAGGATGTCGGCGGGGCCGAACGCGTTGCCCACGAGATGGTGCTTGTCGCCCAGCGCGCGCGCCAGATCGGTCAGGCGCTCGTCGGCAAAGCCCATAAGCTCCGGATAGCGCTCGTTGCGGCCCGGCTTGTCCATCCAGAATTTGTCCCAACGGAAAATATCGAGAAACACCGGCTCGACGGTGTTAAGTGCCGCGAAACACCACTGATTCACTTCGGCGCGGGCATGCGCGTCCTGCGGCGCCTTGCCGGCGTTCTCATAGAGATAAAGGACGATGGCGCCCGTCTCGAACATGCGTTGCGCGCCATCCACCATGGACGGGATCTTGCCGAAGGGATTGATCAACCGGTTCGGCGCAACGCGATGCTCCCCCTTCTGTGTATCCATCCAGTGGATGTCGTAAGGAAGGCCGAGTTCTTCCAGCGCCCAATAGACGCGCAGATCTCGCACGATGCCTTTGAGGAAAGGCGGGAAATTGTAGGCGCCATACACGGTGATCATCGCACAACCCTTTCGGCAGCGTTTGCTATTTCGCGGAAGCCGGCATCGCCTTGCCGTTCTCCACATAATACTTCAGATGCGCGACCAAATCCGTCAGCATCCCGTCCGCGGCGTCCGGCCATTTTCCCATGCCGCCTTTCACGAAGCCACCGACATTGTTGTCCAGGACAAGGTCGGTGCCGTCGCCGCCGGCCTTGAGCGTGAAGATGAGAGCGCCGTCCACGCCTTGTGCCTGAAAAGGGCCCATCGCGCCGCGCAGGCGAAGCGTGCTGTTCGGCATGACCGCCGCCACGGTGAGGTGCGCAACCGATCCGCCGCCGGGGAGCGTTTCGCACAGGCAGCCGCCCGCTTTCGCATCGAGCGAAAGATTTTTCGCGTTTTGCGAGAAGGTGTGCTCGGAACTCCACCAGTTCTCTGGATGGATCAGCGCCGCATAGACCTTAGCAGGTGGAGCGGCGATATGCGCCGTCTCCTCGATGGCAAAGCCGGTGGCGCCGGATTCCACCACGGCGGCGCGTGCCGACAGAATGCCGGCGATCAGAAGCAGCGACGCGAAAGCGACGCCGATGGCAAGTTGCTTGACGATCATGTTCAACCCTCCGCTGTCTGCTTGTAGAGTTCGAGAATTCCCGGCCACCCGCCGTCGAGCTGGTCGCGCATTTGTTTGCCGCCTTCCTGACCAAGGCTTTCGAAGTCGCGATGCTCAAGCTCGACGCGCGTGGTGTTGGCGTCCACCGCGATGAAGCGGACTTCGACTTCCGACCCCACGGTGGAATCGGGCTTCCACATCGCGTTGATCTCCCACCCGAAGACGATGCGCGAGGGCGGCTCCCACACGCGCATGTGCCCGATCACTGCTTCGGTTCCATCTTCATGCGTGGAATACCAGCGGCCGCCTTTGCGCGGCTCGATGATGTTCGCGACGATGGGCGCGCTGCCGATGCCATGCGACTTCGGCCACCAGCGGTCGATGCCGTTGGTGAAGACATCGAAAGCTTTCGCCTGCGAGGCTTTCACCGTAATGATCTTGTTCACCGGTGCAATCTGAATCGTCTTGGTGCTGGCGTTCATTTCTTGTCCCCGTCTTTCTCGACTTCCGCCCGGAAGGCGTCCAACGCGATGTCCCAGAACTGATCCAGCCAGCGGCGCAGTTGCCCGAGCCCCTTCGGATCGATCTCGTAGATGCGGCGCGTGCCGTCGCGTTCTTCGCGCACCAGACCCGCCTCCTTCAGAACCTTCAGATGCTGCGATACGGCCGGCCGGCTGACCGGCAGGCCTTTTGCGATCTCGCTCACCGCACGGCCGCCATGGCGCAGTCGCTCGAACACGCGCCTGCGGGTGGGATCGGAAAGTGCAACGAGTGCTCTATCGTAAGCCATGACTTACGGTAAGTCATTGCTTACGGAGAGTCAAGCGGGCGAATTTTCAGGTTTTCTGCAGATTGAGCGCCGCATGCACCTGCCCATGAGCGGTGAAGAGGGCAAGGAAGCCCTTGTCGGTCCAGCTCAGAGCGGGAGGCCCAAATCCCTGGACCTCCCCATAAATGACGACGTCCTTGCCCTGCGGCTTGGCGAGCGAGCGGGTGACGCTCGCTTCGAGCTTCTTCATGTCGTGCGCGACATTGAAGACGAGATGCTGCTGAAGCTGCTGCGCAAGTTCATCGCCGGCGAGCCAATGCATCGCCTTCAGCAGCAAGTCTTCTGTGCCGGTGTCGTAGTGGACGTTCGTCACGCGCACCGTCTCGGCTTTGGCATCGAAGACCGGCCTGCCGCGCAGATAACCGTCGCCACAGGAATCGAACCAGCCGAACACATCCCATTTCTGCGCCACGCAAAAGCGCAGCGCGACCACGACATCGTCGCGCGACGGCAATATCTCCAGCTTCTCGATTTTGATTTGCGTGCTGCCGACATGCGGAGGCTTCTTTTCGAGCCGCGCCATGGCGAGCTTCGCGGCATCGCCATAGGACAGCGTGACGGGGATCGTGAATGTGAACTGGCTTGACGGCGTGGCGAGCGGCGCGGGCTTCGGCAGTGGCAGCGGTCTTACGGCCGGCGGCGTGTCCGCGATTACAACGCGTCCGCGCACGTCGGCAGCAAGCGAAATCCGAAGCGCGTTGTCGACGTTTTCCACGCGTCCGATCCGCAGCGCCTGCGGCGTGAGCAGGAGCCATGCCAGCGGCTTCTTGCCGACACGAATGGGCTGCTGCACGCGGGTCCACAATTTCTCGGCTTGCGGCTTCAGTTTGATCGCGGGGCCCAGCCTTTTGTCGAGCTGTTTGAATATCTCGTCGGACAGATGTTCGTCGTTGTGATTCCACAGATCAGTTACGCTCATGTTGATCGGTCCGAGGCGCAAATGGGAATCGGAAAGTTGAACGTCTCCCCGTGTCTGCGTCCGTACTTGCCAGTCCGACGATAGTGACAGCGTCGATAAGGCGCGCGCTTGCCCGATCGCATTGGCATCGCCGCCGCTTTTGAAGAATCCGCCCTTGAGATTGACATGCGCCATCACCGCGAACGGAAGATCGATGGCGATGCCGCCGTTCAACGCCGATAGCGTGATCGGGCCTGTGCGCGTCGCAATCAGATCCATTTTGCATTTGCCGATGAAGCAACCGATTTTGCGATCTTTCATCTGCGCAATCTGACGTTCGGTCTTGCTGTTGAGCATTGCCGCGAGTTGATCCATCGGCACGGTGAGCGAAACCGCAATGGTGGAGACGGGCGGTTCCGATGCCGGCAGCGGCGGCGTACGTTTGGGCGCGGGCGCTTCGAAGCCGCAGCCGGCAAGCAGTGTCAGCAGCAAAATGCAGAGCGGTCGCGCGATCATGGCGCGAGTGTGAGCCATGCCGCGTGGCAAGAAAATGGTGGGAAGATTAGGCTGCCGTAACGTGGCGGGTTTCCCGAACGGCCTCGCCGAAAGCCGAGAATATCGCCCGGCTCTGTGAGTTCTCTTTCCAGCGCCATTCCGGATGCCACTGCACTGCGAAGAGGAAGTTCTTTGCGCCCGGCATGGAGACCGCCTC
>JBQCJO010000373.1:0-2229 GCA_051952735.1 Rhizomicrobium sp. | reverse complement strand
AAAACGCGCAACGATTATCAACTCACCGGCCGTGAATCGATCGACATCCCGGGCCTCTCCGGAAAGCTGACGCCGCGCATGAAGGTGAACGCCACGATCCATTATCCGGATGGCCGCACCGCCGATCTGCCGCTGACACTGATGATCATGACAGCGGACGAAGTCTCCTACTTCGAAAACGGCGGCATTTTGCCTTACGTGCTGCGGAATCTGCTGGCTGCGTAGCGGGCGGCAGGTTTTCCGTTCATCTTCGGCCAATGACGGTTCAGTGGCGTAATGTTAACGCCGCCGCGACTGGAAAATGTCCTTTTTTGTGCGCCGATTCCGGGCAGAATGGCCGCCGTGGGGGCTTCAAGCCACTGTGAATGGAAGGGGCAGGTCGCGCGACCTATGGTGCCGGCTATGTCATTGCGTCGGTTCATGTTCCGGAGTGCCGTGGCGCTCGTCGCGGCAGCGGCGGCGCTCTATCCATTCGCCATTGCCGACGCAGGCAACGCAAAGCGTCCCGTGGTCGTGGAACTCTTTACCAGCCAGGGCTGCAGTTCCTGTCCGCCTGCCGATGCGATCCTGGGGCAGCTCGCCGGGCGCAAGGACGTGATCGCGATGAGCTTGCCGATCACCTATTGGGACATGCTCGGCTGGAAAGACACGCTCGCGACCGATGCCGACACCAAGCGCCAGAAGGCTTATGCGCAAGTGATGTGGCGCGGCGGCGTTTATACGCCGCAGGTCATCGTGGACGGCGTCAATGACGTGGTTGGCGGCCGGGATGCGCAGATCGAGACCACCATTACCGCGCGCGCCGCCGATCAGCAGGCCGTGCCGGTCCGTCTCTCCGCCGACAAGCGCGCCGTGCACATCAACGTCGGTATAGCGGATGTGAAGGATGCCAACGCCACCATCTGGCTCTTCCGCGTACTCCCTCAGGTCAGCGTCGCGATCACTGGCGGCGAGAACAAGGGCCACACCTACACCTATCACAACGTGGTGCGGGAGATCCGTGCGCTCGGCATGTGGAAGGGGCAGGCGTTCTCGCTGGATCTGCCGCGCCAGGAGTTGCTGGGTGCTTCGCACGATTCCGTCGTGGTGATCGTGCAGCAGGGGACGTACGGCCGCATTCTCGGTGCCGCGATGCTGGATCACACCGTTCTGGACGCGGCCCGCTAGCCGCTTCCGACATTGCGAGAATCCGCCTAGATTCTCATACGATGGCGCTCTTCTTCGACACGCAATGGTTCGATTCTCGGCTGAAATCCGTGCATCTGGCGCGCAGCGACGCAGCGCGGGCGCTTGGACTTTCTGAAACCGAAATCGCCGAAGTCTGGAAGGACCAGCGCGAATTGTCTGCGGGCAATGTCGTTACACTGGCCGCGCTTCTTGCCACCACGCCCAAGGAGATTGCGCAGCACGCCGGAATCTCCACACCTGTTCCCGAACCGTCGCATTCGCTCGCCGATCTCGCTGCACGCCTGGAGCGCGTGGAAGCGGAGCTCGCTGCGTTGAAAGTGCAGTTCAAGGATCGCGGCGCGTGAACCCGCTCGCCATCGCATTCTCCGTTGTTCTGGGATGTTCGGCGATTCTCGCTGCCATGATTGTCGGCCGCGCGCGACCGTCGTCGCGCGACTATCTGCGCTTTGCCGCCGCGCTCTATCTCGCGCTTGCGCTGTGCATGGGATTGTCTGCGCTCGATGGGAGTGCTGCCGCACTCGGGCTCTCCGGGGCGGTGACGCTGGTTGTTTACGCGCTTGCACCGACGGCGCTCGTTTTCGCGTTGTTCGCGACCTTCGAGCATCCGCCGGCAGGGTGGATCGCTGGAATTTCGCTCGTATTGGCATGCTTCGCAGGTATCGCCGCGGCGGCGGCGGGAGAGCGGGTGCTCGCGCTGGCGCCGCTATCAATAAGCGTTCTGGCGATGCTGGCCTTGTGCTTGCGCCGCTGGCGGATCGAGAAGCGCGCCAGCGCGCATGCCTTTTTGTCGGTGTGCTGTCTGATATGCGCCGTGGCCGCTGCGTTCACGAAGGGCGACGGCACCGCGCAGGTGCTGTTTTCATCCGCCGCACTTCTGGGATTTGGATTGGCGCTGGCGCGCCGGTCACGCCCTGTCGTCGAAAACCGGCGTGATCTGCGGCAGTCCATGGCGATAGGCGAGAAGAACTGAAAACGTGTCTGCCGCGGGCTGACGCGTCAGTTGTCCAAGCACCTGCGCCACGAATGTTGGAACCAGCCGCT
>JBQCJO010000372.1:0-4576 GCA_051952735.1 Rhizomicrobium sp. | reverse complement strand
GCAATATCTTCTTCGGCCCGATGGCGAAGACGCCCGGCATCGCGCGCATCATGCGCACCACGCTCGCGGGCGTCCGGAAATATCCGCTGGGTCTTTGGAAGGCGCCGGACTAGTTCTGCAGCATCGGCGGAATGACGAGATAGCCAAGCCGCCACGCCAGGAACGCCGCATAAGCCACATAGCCCAGCAGGAGCAGCGCGCCATTGAAGCGCGACAGACGCCACGACGAGATCATGAGCGGCATGAGGACAATGGCGACCGCGAACAGGATGAACAGGTCCGGGCTCGCCGCGACTGGGACTCCGCCCGGGTAAAACACGGCAGTGAAGCCGATCACGCCGAGAATGTTGAAGACGCTCGAAGAGAACAGATAGCCGAGCGTGACGTCGGTCCAGCGGCGCGCAGCCATCGACACCATGAACACGAATTCGGGCACCGCGGTCGCCAGCGCGACAAGGATCAGCGCGATCATCACGCGCGGCAGATGCTCCTGCTGCGCCACCACCAGCGCACCGTCGATCAAACAGCGGCCGCCGAAATAAAGCGCGACAAGGCCGGCACCGAGGAGAAATGCGCTCAGACCGAAGGTGCTCGGCGCGCCACGGCATTGCGCGCGGGCCGCGGAATCCTGTGCAGGCTTGCGCCAGTCGATGACGATGCAGGCGGCGATGTAGATCACCAATCCGGCGAGAAGGATGTAGCCCTCCAGCCGGGACAGATTTCCGTCCCATGCGGCGAAGACGAGAACCGCACTCGACAGCACCATGGCGGCGCCGTCGCGGAAGACATTTTTTGGCGGGCTTGGCAGCGTCGTGAACAGCGCGCCGAGGCCGAGGATCAAAAGCAGATTGACGATATCGCTGCCGACGACGTTGGCGACCGCGAGTTCCGGCGCGTGACGCGAGATGGCTTGCAGCGCCACGAAGAATTCCGGCGCGGAAGCAGCAGCGGAAACGATGAAAAGCCCGACGATGGTGGGCGACAAGCCGATGGTGCGCGAAATACCGATCCCCGCGCGCAGCAACGCTTCGCTGCCCGCAAACAGCAGCAACAGCCCTATCGCGACAAACCCATACGCCATGAGACCAACAACACCCCGACGCCCCTCGCCGGTCTCAATCAACAAAGCATGGCGGATGCGTCCCGTTAAGGGACGTCACCAAATCTTCGCGGGGAGAACGCCCGGATTTCCGGCGCGTCCGCACCCAGAATGAGACGGCTAACGGTTTCTGCAACCGCCGGTGCAAAGAGGATGCCGTTCCGGAATTGCCCGCTGGCGACAAAGAGGTTCTTCACCCGCGTCTCGCCAAGCACCGGCAAACCATCGGGTGCGGCGGGACGCAGGCCTGCCCAGTGCTCGTCTATCCGCCAGTTCGCCAGCGACGGCATCAGACCGATCGCCCGATCGGTGAGCCAGTGCTCTGCTTTGTTCGTCGCCTTGGTGTCAAAGCCCACCTCTTCCATCGTCGCGCCGATGAGCAGCCGGCCTTCGCGCGGGACGAGATAGACACCGTTGCCCCAAACGACTTGTTTCGGAAGAAGTGTGCCTTGCGGCGGTATGAGTGCGAGCACTTCGCCTTTAACGGGACGCACGGGCGGCAGAACCGGCTTGTCCATTTCGATGCCGCCGGACCACGCTCCCGCCGCGACCAGAACCTTGTCGGCGGCATGAATGGAAAAGGGCGTAGCCACGGCCAGCCACCCCTCGCCCATTTCGATGCGGATCGCCGCTTCGTTGATCGAAAGCTTGCCACCCGCGCGCGCGAAAAGATGGGTAAGCGCGATGCCCAGCGCGCGGCTGTCCACTTGCGCTTCCTCCGCGTCCCAGAGCGCGCCGGCCATGTCGCTGCCGAGCAATGGCTCTTTCGCGCGCGCTTCTTCGACGGTGAGCAGCTTGCGATTGCTTTGCGATGCGATCTGCCGCGCTTCCTCTTCGGATTTTGCAACGATCAGGGCGCCGTCGCGGCGATAGCCGATCTTGCGGCCGGACTTTTCTTCAATCTCCGCGGCAAATTTCGGCCACAGCTCCGCCGACCACCGCGCGAACTGCGTTTCATCCGGATTGGCGTGCGCGGTTTCCGCCGTCGGCGCGATCATGCCGGCGGCGGCCCATGTCGCGGCGCGGGCCGGTTGCGCGCGTTCGAGGATCAGAACCTCTGCGCCGCCTTCCAGCAATTTCCAGCCGATGGAAAGCCCCGCAACGCCGGCACCGATGATGACGACTTTCATTGCTCCGGGAATTCCTGAAACGCCGCGGCGACGCGAAAGCCGGCGGACACGAAGCAGATGACGCCGAAGACATAAGCCACGATGCCGAACCATTCCGGACGGATGCAGACGATGGTGAACGCGATAAAGGCTTCCGCACCATCGGTCAGGCCTGCGAGATGCGACACGCCTTTCACGCCGCCGACTTTCACATCGACGCCAAGCTTGGTGGCAAAGCGCCAATAAGACAGGAACGTCGCCGCCGAAACGGTGAAAGCGAAGATGAAGAAGCACGCCGCCAATGCACGCGACGGATCGGCGAGCGCGAAAGCGAACGGAATAGCGGCGCAGTAGATGTATTCCAGGCAGACATCGAGAAAGTCGCCGAGATCGGTGGCGCGGGTTTGCCGCTTCACCGCGGCACCCAATCCATCCACGGAGCGGTCCAGCGCGATCATCACCAGAGCGATGATGTAGTGGCCGAACACGATGGCGGGAAACGCCGCGAGGCTCAGCACGAAGCCAAGGACGACGAGACGGCTGGGCCGGATATTGCGCCAGGCGAGCGCGTTGGCGGCGCGCGCGAAGATTGGGTCTGTCAGCTTCCGAAGAGGCTCATCGAGCATGGCGCGATGTAACCGTCGCCTTTCTGCTCGTCAAATGCTCAGGGCGGCGGGAGCGTTGTCAGCCCGATGTGGTAGGCCTCTTCGAACGCATCGAGGCCATGGCTGCCGCCGTTCACCAGCTTGCGCGCCTTGGCGAGGTCATTGTTCTTGAGCGCGGTGCGGATGGCGCTCTCGTTGTTCTTCAGGAACTGCGCGAGGATGCGCCCCGCCGTGAGCGGGTCGTTGCAAAGCTCCGGATTGCCGGTGAGGTCTTTGCCGATCTGCGTGCCGACGCGGGCATAGTTGCTGCGGCCGGTGAGTTGCACAAAGCCCCTGCCCTTGAACTTCGGCCCATCGCCCTTGTGGATGTTGCCGAGGGTCTTGGCGATCTGCGTCGGTGGATCGTAGAGGTCGAAAGGCTGGCCGCCCGGCGAGGTGTTGTATTGGCTCACCCCTTCGGAGATCGCGCGAAAGCTCGCTGTCTCCGCGCGGATCGTTCCCAGCGCCATCAGAAGCATCGGACGATCGTCGAGGTTGCAGGCGCGCAGACCGTCGCAGACATAAGGCAGATTGGCCGTGATGTTGCCGTGCGGCGTTCCGGGAAATATCGGAAACACGTTCGCCGCTGTCACCTTCGACAGATAACCGGACACGGCGAGGAATTGCGTCGCGAAATAGCCCGTGATGCGCGCCGGCCCGTCGATCAGAACTTTCGTCCATGCGCCGTCCGGCTGTGTCACCACGCCGGTGGTGCCGGTCATGAATACCGCCACGATGGCCGATGCGGTGGATGGTCCCGCGCGCAGGTTTACGTTGTCAGACGTGACGGTGAAGTGGTCGCCGACGACCATGATTACCCCCAATCCGGATGCGGCAACTTGGAACGCATCCGCATGCAGCCCGCCGGATTCTGTAACGATTCTACCGATCGACGCGAATGATCCCTGTGCCGGGACAAAATCAGACAAATCGCGGGTTGCCCGCCCTTCCCGGCTTTCTATAGTCACAAACCGTCACGGAGAATCTCATGGAAAAAGCCACTTTCGGCGCTGGATGCTTTTGGGGTGTCGAACACTTCTTCGCGGAAGTACCCGGCGTTTCGGATGCGGTGTCCGGTTACGAAGGCGGTCACGCCGACAATCCGAACTACCGCCAGGTCTGCTCCGGAACGACGAACCATGCCGAAGTCGTGGAAGTGACGTTCGATCCGGCGAAGGTGAGCTACGCGACGCTGGTCGATCTGTTCTTCAAGATGCACGATCCGACGACGATGAACCGGCAAGGCCCGGACATCGGCACGCAATACCGCTCGGTGATCTTCACGCATGGCGCCGAACAGGCGCGCGTTGCGAAGGAACGGCTGGAAGCCGCCAAAGCATCCGGCCGCTACTCGCGGCCGGTCGTGACATCCATCGAGCCAGCGCAAACATTCTGGAAGGCCGAGGACTATCATCAGGACTATTTCGAAAAGAACCACGGGCATTCCTGCCACGTGACATATGGGGAGCTGGCGAACCAATGAAGAAACTGGGGGGCGTAGCGGGAGCTGCGATCATCATGGCGACGACGATCATCAGCAATGTGGCCTATGGCGAGATCAGCCGCGGCGATCGTTATTCGGGCGCGACCTGGGCAACGCGATCGCCCGTGCTGGCGCAACACGGCATGGTGGCAAGTGAGCAGCCGCTCGCCTCCCAAGCCGCCGTCGATATCCTGAAGAAAGGTGGCAGCGCGGTGGACGCCGCGATTGCCGCCAATGCGAT
>JBQCJO010000371.1:0-6267 GCA_051952735.1 Rhizomicrobium sp. | reverse complement strand
GCCTGCGGTGGTTGAGTAAAATTAACATTGGTGCGAAACGGCACTTGAATTAATTGAAAAATTGGCGGTTCGACGAGCGGTTGTTCTTGATCCCTATAAAAGGGGCGTAACCGAAAGGGCGGAGACGAAAGTCTCCGCCCTTGTCGTTTTACGGCGGCTATTCGGCAGGCGCCGGCGCAACAGCCGCGCGCGCACCGCGCAGCCAGCGGTCCACGATGGTCGTCACCGCAAGATCGGCGGTGACGTTGCAAACCGTGAGAAGGATATCCGGTAGCGGAACGGCCGCGATCAGCAGCGGCAGCAGACCGAGCGGCAGGCCGAGGAAGCCCAGCGCCGCACCCCAGCTCGCCGCCACAACGGCCGCGCCCGGAAGCCCCGCAATGCCCAGATTGGCGAGGATCAATATCGCGCCGACGATCGCCAGCTTCGCCGGATCAAGCGGCAGGTTCGCTGCGTGCAGCAACAGGATCACCAGCGTGCCCTGATAGAACGCCACCCCAAACCGGAAGATGCTGACGGCCAAGGGCAGAACCGCGCCGCCGACAGCGTCGGAAATACCAAGCTTGTGCTCGCTGCACTCCAGCATCACCGGCAACGTCGCCGCCGACGAGCATGTGCCCGCCGCCATCGCCTGTGCGCCGAGAATGGCTTTCCCGAACCGGATCGGGTTCACGCCGCCCATCATCCACGCAAGTCCGTAGCTCACCACGATGGCGAGTATCGATGTCAGGCAACTGGCGATGACAATCTGCGCCAGGAAGCCGGCGACGGCGAAGCCTGTATCGAGCGCCAGCCCCAGCGACAGAATGAAGATACCTAGCGGTGTGAAGATGAGAACCCACTGCACGATGCGTATCATCGCATCGGCCAAGCCGTCGATGAACGCCGCGACGGAGGCGCCGCTGGCAGCGCGCGACACCGCGAAGCCGAAGATGATCGCGAACACGACAAGCGCCGCCAGATTGCCTTGCGCGGCGGCGGCCACCGGATTGCTGGGAACGAGATCGACGATCATGCCGATGATCGTCGGTGGCGCCCCGGCAGGCGCTGTGGACGCCGCCATCCATGGCGCCAACGCATCCGGCGCGACCGGCCACGCCGTCACGAACAGCGCGCCGAACACGAAGCTCAAAACCATGCCGAACGCGAGCAGGCCAAGAAGCAATGGCAGTGTGATGCCGAGCAGCCGCCCGCCACCGCCACTGCGGTCGAGCGAGATCATGCCTTTCGCAACCATGGCGAAGATCAGGGGCACCAGCGTCATCTTCAGGGCGTTCAGCCAAAGAGTGCCCAACGGTTGAAGCGCGTGCGCGATGTCGGCGAGCGTCGCGCTGCCGGATGCCCGCACCAACGCGCCAAGCACGATGCCGGCGACCAGCGCGAGAAGCGCCGTCAGACTACGGTTCATGAATGCCCCCAAAGCGAAGCCAGACTGCAACGCCCGCGAGAACTTAGGGGAACTTGCACGCTCCTTAAAGATGGCATGGCGGGATGCGCGAATCAGATACCGTCGGATTTTGGGGCGAAGAAGGAAGAACACCCATGCCCAGGCAGCTCGTCGAAGTCATCGGCCGCGACGGTCACATCATCGAAAGCCATGTCGTGGACCTCGAGCACGAAGAGTGCATCGACGCGGAGTTCGAAGAGGTCGCGCTCGTTCTCACGGAACGCGGCGGAAAAGTGCGCGAAGCCGAGCATGTTCATCTGCGGGCCCGTTGCGTGAAATAGCGCGGGCCGCGAAGGGGGATCGTATGGATGTAACTGCGGCGCTCGGTCACCGCCTGCATGAGACCGAAGAGAAGCTTCTGCACGAACTGCGCGTCGTCCGCGCCAAAGCGCGCGTGGCGCATATCCAGAACGAAGAAGCAAAAGACGGGCTCTCCTTCGGGCAGAAGGTCGCCGACGGTGTCGCCGCCACGATGGGATCGTGGAATTTCATCATCGTTCAATCCGGGCTTCTGTTTCTCTGGGTGCTCCTGAATCTCGCCGCATGGATGGAGCACTGGGATCCCTATCCGTTCATCCTGCTCAATCTCGCGCTGTCGTTTCAGGCGGCTTATGCCGCGCCCATCATCATGATGAGCCAGAACCGCCAGGCCGATATCGACCGCAAGGCCGCGGAGAACGATTACAAGATCAACATCAAGGCCGAACTTGAGATCGAGTCATTGCATCAGAAGCTCGATCAGATGCGCGAGCTGGAGATTCTGCGCCTCACCGACGAAGTGCGCGCGCTGACCGATCTGCTCCGCCAATCCGAAGCCAATCACGGCCGCCGCACCTAACCCATTGAAACTCGCCGAATTGGGGCGCGCGAAATGCAAGTCTCGCGCATGGCAATCGCGCGCGCGGCTTCCTAGCTTTCCGGTGACGCAGAAACAGGAGCAAACCGATGATCGTTCGCATGTGGAAAGGCCTCGTTCCGAAAGAGAAGAAGGCCGCCTACGTCGAATATCTGCATAAGACCGGATTGTCCGACTACGGGAATACGCCGGGAAACAAGGGCGTCTTTTTGCTCTGCCGCGATGTCGGCGCGGACGTCGAGTTCATGACGATGACCTATTGGGACAGCGTCGAATCCATCAAGCGCTTCGCCGGCGAGGACTACGAACGCGCCCGCTACTATCCGGAAGACGCCGAATTCCTGCGCGAATTCGCGCCGACGGTGGATCACTACGAAGTGCTGTCCGCGTCGAATACCGCGTAAGCCGGAACCGCGCGGGCGCGCAGCGAATTGTTGCGGCATGCCCGCGCTGGATTCCGAAGCCCTGACCGCCGTGCACTACGACTACAGTCGAAAGGTGTTGCGCGCCACATTCCGCAGCAGCGGCCGCACCTACGATTATTTCGGGGTAACGCCCAAGGAATACGCGGAGTTCATGGAAGCGAAATCCAAGGGCGCCTGGTTCAACGCCCGCATTCGCGACCATCACCGCTTCGAAGAAGTCCGCAGATTTGGCCGCCGGACCCACTGACAGAAAATCGTGATCGGGTTCCCCTTGACGGCGACGGGCGTCGGGCGTATTTAACCGGAAAGATAATTAACTGGATGGTTTAATACGAATGCCCACGCAAGACCGCCTCTCCGAAACCTTCTCGGCCCTGGCCGACCCGACCCGCCGGGCCATCCTGGCCCGTCTGGCGCTGGGCGAGGCATCGGTGAACGAACTGGCGGAGCCCTTCGAGATGAGCCTGCCGGCCGTCTCCAAGCATCTGAAGGTGCTGGAGGGCGCCGGCCTCATCACCCGCGGGCGCGAGGCGCAATACCGCCCCGCCCGCATCGAGCCGGAAGCGCTGATGGGCATCGACGAGTGGCTGGAGCGCTACCGCAAGCTCTGGAACGAGCGCTTCGACCGCCTCGACGCCTACCTCAAGGAACTTCAGTCGCAGCAGCCCAAGGAGAAGAAGAATGGCCGCAAGCGCAAATAGCATTCGCCTCGAGCCGCAGGATCGCGTGCTCGTCATCGAGCGCAGCTTCAACGCACCACGCGAACTGGTGTGGGACGCGTTCACGAAGACGGATCACCTCATCAACTGGATGGGGCCGCGCAATTATCCCGCCGCCTCGTTCGAAGCCGATGTGCGCGTCGGCGGCAAATGGCGCGGCTGCTTGCGCTCCGTCAAAGGCGAGCGCGATCTGTGGCAGGGCGGAAAATATCTCGAAGTCGAGCGCCCTTCCCGGCTCGTCTACACCTTCGAGTGGGACAAGCACGACGAACAGGACGAGACGTTCGAAACCGTCGTCACCGTTCTCTTCGAAGATCAGGGCAGCAAGACCCTGATGAAGTTCTACCAGTCGGTCTTCAACACGACATCGAACCGCGACGGCCATATCGGCGGCTGGAACAGCGCCTTCGACCGCCTCGACGAATATCTGGCGGAGCAGCGCCATGCGTAAGCTCATCCTCAAGATGTCCATGTCGCTGGACGGTTTCGTCGGCGCCGCCAATGGTGGCCTCGAATGGATGTTCAAGAGCATGGATCCCACCGGCACGGCGTGGACCGTGGACAAGATCAGCGGCGCCGGCCTGCACATCATGGGCAGCCGCACTTTTCAGGACATGGTGGGCTGGTGGCCGACATCGAAAGAGTCGTTCGCAGCGCCAATGAACGAGATCCCCAAGGCGGTATTCTCGCGCAGCGGCAAGCTTGGTGAAAGCACGCAAGCTCTGCAGGACGCGACGCGGTTGCGCGGCGATGCGCAGGGTGCGAAGGCGCCGCACGCGGAAACCTGGGCGGAAGCCGAAGTCATCGGCGGCGATCTGAAAGCTGGCATCGAACGGCTGAAGAAGCAGGATGGCAAGTTCATCCTCGCGCATGGCGGCGCGTCGTTCGCGCAAAGCCTCATCGCCACCGGCCTGATCGACGAATACCAGCTTCTCATCTTCCCGGTCGCGCTCGGACAGGGTCTTCCGATCTTCTCGAAGCTCGCCGCGCCGCTCTCGCTCAAACTCACCGAACACAAGACGTTCGCAACCGGCGTGACAGCGCACGTCTATCAGCCGGCATAACAAAAACAGTGGTGGAGGAAACAATGACGAAAACCGCAGACGAAAAAGCCATCCGGGAGATCATCAACGATCGCTCCAAGGCGCTCTATGCCAAGAATTTCGACCAGCTCGTCGCACATGGCGGCCATGAGTTCGTGTCTTTCGATCTCGATCCGCCGCTTGCCCGCGCCGGCAACGCCGCACGCGACAAGAAGGGTATCGAAGGCTGGTTCGCCACATGGAAAGGCCCCATCGGCTGGGAAGTGCGCGACGTCACGATCCATGCGGACGATCACCTCGCGATCGCATACGGCCTCGGTCACATCACCGGCACCAAGGTCGAAGGCAACGATGTCGATTTGTGGGTGCGCTTCACCAATGGCTTCCGCAAGGAAGGCGGCGAGTGGAAGCAAATCCACGCCCACACCTCCACGCCCTTCTACATGGACGGTTCGAACCGCGCCGCGCTCGACCTCAAGCCGTAAGGAAATCTAACCGTGAAGCTCTATTACTCAGACGTGCTGTCCCCGCGCAAAGCCTGTGCTCTCGCGAAGCATCTCAACTCGCCGGTCGAGTTCATCTATCAGAATCTCGGCAAGGGCGAGCACAAGACGCCGGAAGCCTTGAAGCGCAATCCCAACGGCAAGGTGCCGACGCTGGTCGATGGCGACCGCATCCTCTGGGAAGCCGATGCGATCATGGTCGCGCTGGCGCAGCAGGCGAAGTCCGAGATGTGGCCCACCGATCCGCGCAAACAAGTGGACGTCATCCGCTGGCTAAGCTGGAACGCGCAGCACTTCAATGTCGCCGGCGGCACGCTCTATTTCGAATACATCATCCGCCCGCGCTTCAATCTCGGTCCGGCGAGTCAGCCGGATGTCGAGAACGGCATGAACGGTTTTCGCCAGTTCGGCGCGGTGCTGAACAATCATCTGCGCGGCAAAAAATGGCTGCTCGGCAACGACATGACCATCGCCGACTTCGCGGTCGCGGTCGCGCTGCCCTATGCCGACAAGGCCCACATGCCGCTGGATGAATTCCCCGAGATCCGCCGCTGGCACGACCAACTCAACGAACTCGACGCCTGGCGCAATCCTTTCCCGCAGCACGCATAGAAGGAGAAAACCGATGCAAAGTCTCAAAGGCCTCCAGCCCTGCCTGTGGTTCGACGACCGGGCCGACGAAGCTGCCAAGTTCTATTGCGGCATCTTCCCGAACTCGAAGATCGGCCGCCTCTCGCACTACACCACCGAAGGCCAGGACATTCACGGCCACAAGGAAGGCGACGTGATGGCCGTAGAGTTCGAACTCGACGGCCGCCCCTTCATGGGACTGAATGGCGGGCCGATGTTCAAGTTCACCGAGGCCGTGTCCTTCTCCCTCGACTGCCGCGATCAGGCGGAAGTCGATTACTACACCAGCAAGCTTATCGCCGATGGCGGCGAACAAGGCCCCTGCGGCTGGCTGAAGGACAAGTTCGGCCTCTCCTGGCAGGTGGTTCCCGTCGTCCTTCAGGAAATGTTGCACGATCGTGACGGCGCAAAAGCACGCCGCGTCATGAAAGTCATGCTTCAGATGCACAAACTCGACATCGCCAAACTTCAGGAGGCTTACAATGGCTGAGACCGTCGCCCATCCTCCCGTCACCTCGCAGGCTGAATGGCGCAAGGCCCGGCTTGCCCTTCTCAATCACGAGAAGGAGCTGACCAAACACTACGACCGCGTGGCCGCGGAACGCCGCCGCCTGCCGATGGTGAAGGTCGAGAAGACCTATACG
>JBQCJO010000370.1:0-3712 GCA_051952735.1 Rhizomicrobium sp. | reverse complement strand
TCGATCACTTCGCCGTCGAAGCCGGAATCGGCCACCGATGCCAGCGCCACATGCACCATGGTGCCATAGGCCAGCACGGTCACGTCATTGCCTTCGCGCACCACGGCCGCTTTGCCGAGCGGCACGGTGTAGTGGCCTTCCGGCACGTCGCTCGCCGCGAACTTGTTCCACGGCAAAACCGGGCGGTCGTGATAACCGTCGAACGGGCCGTTGTAGATGCGCTTGGGTTCGAGGAAGAGAACCGGATCGTCGTCCTCGATCGCGCTGATAAGCAGGCCCTTCGCATCATAGGGCGTGGACGGAATCACCGTCTTCAAACCGGCAACGTGGGTGAACAAGGCTTCCGGCGACTGGCTGTGCGTCTGGCCGCCGAAGATGCCGCCGCCATACGGCGTGCGGATCACGAGCGGCGCAGTGAAATCGCCCGCCGAGCGATAACGCAAACGCGCCGCTTCGGAGACGATCTGGTCGTAAGCGGGATAGATGTAATCGGCGAACTGTATCTCCACGACCGGACGCAAACCGTATGCGCCCATGCCGATGGCCGTCGCCACGATGCCGCCTTCGCCGATGGGCGTGTCGAAGCAGCGCGTCAACCCGTGCTTCTTCTGCAAACCATCCGTCACGCGGAACACGCCGCCGAAATAGCCCACGTCCTCGCCGAAGGTCAGCACGTTCGGGTCTTTGGTCAGCATCACATCGAGGGCGGAGTTGAGCGCCTGAATCATGTTCATCGTCGGCATGGTTCAGACTCCCATCTGCTGGCGCTGGCGGCGCAGATGTTCGGGCATGTCCTTGAACACGTCTTCGAACATGGTCTTGATGCTCGGCAATTCGCCGTGACCAAGAGTTCCGACGGCTTCCGCTTCCTTGTTCGCGGTCTTTACCTGCTCAACGGCTTCGGCATGCGCGGCCTGCTGCTGCTCCTCACTCCACTCGCCGATGGCGATGAGATGCACTTTCAACCGCTCGATGGGATCGCCCAACGGCCAGGCTTTCGCATCGTCGGACGGGCGATAGCGCGAAGGATCGTCGCTCGTGGAATGGCCTTCCGCGCGATAGGTGTAATGCTCGATCAACGTCGCGCCGAGATTGGAGCGCGCGCGTTCCGCCGCCCATTGCGTCGCCGCATAGACCGCGAGGAAGTCGTTGCCATCGACGCGCAGCGCAGGAAGACCGTAACCGATGCCGCGCGACGCGAAGGTGGATTCGTTGCCGCCCGCGATGCCCGCGAAACTGGAAATCGCCCATTGGTTGTTGACGACGTTGAGGATCACCGGCGCGCGATAGACCGACGCGAAGTTACAGGCATGATGGAAATCGCCTTCCGCCGTCGTGCCGTCGCCGACCCAGCTCGCCGCGATGCGATCATCACCTTTGTAAGCCGATGCCATGGCCCAGCCGACGGCTTGGGGAAACTGCGTGCCGAGATTGCCGGAGATGGTGAAGAAGCCATGCTCCTTGCTGGAATACATGATCGGCAACTGGCGGCCCTTCAGTGGGTCGCGCGCATTCGAATAGACCTGGTTCATCATCGTCACGAGCGGATAGCCGCGCGCGATGAGAAGCCCTTGCTGGCGATAAGATGGGAAACACATGTCATCGCGGTCCATCGCATAGGCCGCCGCGATGCCCACCGCCTCTTCGCCTGTGCATTTCATATAGAAGGACGTCTTGCCCTGGCGCTGCGCGCGATACATGCGGTCGTCATAGGCGCGCGTCAGGATCATGTGGCGCAGCGCGCGGCGCAGCGTTTCCGGATCGAGCTTCGGATTCCACGCACCCAGCGCCTGTCCCTGGTCGTCCAACACGCGGATCAGCTTGAACGCGAGGTCGGAGATATCGCGCGGGCTCGCATCGATATCCGGGCGCTCGACTTCGCCGGCACCCGACAGTTTCACGCCGCTGAAGTCCGGCGCATCGCCCGGCCGCGTCGGCGGAGCGGGAACGCGCAGGGAAAGTCGGGCTCTGTTCTTCATATAAGGTCTCCGAAAACGGACGCCTGGAACGCCGGCCCTGATGGCCACGCTAACATGCCTCGCGCATTTTTGTTGCGCAGGGTGCGACGTCCTATCCCCGCCCCAAAAAGCCGTCAACAACCGCGCAAATCCAGCGTTTCCACGCAACAAAGCAGCCGGGCGCGACAGCCCGGCGACATGGAATGGCCGGCTGGCAGGGAGTGCCCGGAAGAAAAGAAAGGCGCTGTTTTGAGCCGGAATAGGCCCGTCCATTCGCCACTGCGAAACGGGCAGTTAAGGCGCCACCGGCCATGCTGGCGCGTTCCCTGCACCATGGGACTTATGACCAAGCTTGGACGCCTCTCGCGCCTGACCGGCAACTGGATTCCCGCCGCCTTGGCGCGCCCCTTCGGTGCGCCGACGGCGGTGTTCTTCCATGGCGTGGAGCCGCACATCGACGATCCCGGCCTGCAGGTCAATCAGCACCGTCTCGATGCGTTCGAGGATCTGGCCAGGCTGCTGCGGCGCGATTTCGACGTGCTGCCGCTCAAAGCGCTGCCCGATGTGCTGAAGAACCCGTCGCGGCATTCGCGTGCTCTGTTTCTGATGTCGGACGACGGTTATGCGAACACGCTCACCACCGCCGCACCGGTTCTGAAATCCTACGGCCTGCCGTGGACGCTCTTCGTCAGCACCCATCACATCGACACCGGCGAATTCACACCGCCAACGCTATCGCGCATCTTCATGATGGAAGCGCCAGCGGGCGGTTACGGCCTGCCGCAGATCGAACAGCCCCTCATTCTGGGCGCGTATGAGCAACGTGCCGCGCTGGCCGAAGATGTCTGGAAACAGCTGAAAAACATGCCTTTCCCGCGCGCGCAGGAAACGCTGGCCGCGATGAAAAACCTGCTGGCCAGAACAAGCATCGACCTCACGGCGAAGTATCCCTCGGAGCGTTTCCTCACCTGGGATCAAGTGCGCGCGCTCGATCGCGCGGGCGTGGAGATCGGCGCACATGCGGATCTGCACTGGCCCATGCATGAAGAGCAACCCCAAGATTTCCTGCGCGAACAGGCGCTGCATCCCAAGCAGCGCATCACGAAAGAGATCGGGCATTGCAGATTCTTCGCCTACCCCTTCGGCAATCGCGGCGATGTCGGCCGTGGCGCGTGGGAAGCGGTGCGCGACGCCGGATATGATCACGCCTTCACCACCATCGCCGGCACGTTGAACGCCAGCGCCAACCCGTGGCTGTTGCCGCGTTACGGACTGGCGCCGCAGGAAACCAATCTCGCCGCCTTCCTGCCGGTGCTGCGCGCCAACAACGGAAGGCTGCGAAACTGGCAGTCCCAGATCGGGACACCGAGTCCCGCCTAGAGACCGTGTCCCGCATCCGCACGTCCGGAGCGCGGCATTTCAAAGTAAACACCGTCGAAACCCTGTGTCCGGGTCGCGATACGGGACAGGAAAAGCCCGGAAAACTGGCGCGCTCGATGCAATCCATCCCATGCGGATTGGATTGTTAGAGCCCCCAAATGACTATCCACGAAGACTTTGCCCCTTATGCCGGCGCCTATGTGGGCGTGCCGGAAACGCCTTATGTGCATGGCGCGCAGAAGCGCTTGCTCGATCTCGCGCTGGCCATTCCGGCGCTGATCCTGCTTTCGCCGCTCCTGATCGTTTTGGCGATCCTCATCCGCGCCGGCTCGAAAGGTCCCGCGCTCTTCCGCCAGACGCGTCTCGGCGTGAAC
>JBQCJO010000369.1:0-4733 GCA_051952735.1 Rhizomicrobium sp. | reverse complement strand
ATAACAATAGTTTACAAGGTTAACAGAAGGTAAAATACCGCGACCCGGCAGGTTTTTCCCGGCAGGAAAAGGCCGCTCTTGGGTCGCGTGGACAGGGCAAGACCCCACCCCTATGGTCCCGCGAATCCTGCAAGAATCGATGAGGCAAGCTCTGTGTCCAGCGCCATTGGTCAACTCGTCATCGTTCGTCATGGCGAGAGCGAGTGGAACAAGAAGAACCTTTTCACGGGCTGGCGCGATGTGCCTCTCACCGAGCAAGGCATGGCCGAGGCGCGCGCCGCCGGGCGGCTGATGGCCAAAGAAGGATTCAAATTCGACCTGACTTACACATCGCTGCTGCGCCGGGCGATCCACACGCTGGGACTTGCTCTCGAAGAAATGGATCAGATGTGGCTGCCGGTGGAAAAAGACTGGCGGCTGAACGAGCGCCACTATGGCGCGCTGCAAGGCAAGAACAAGAAGGAAGCCGTCGAGAAATTCGGCGAAGAGCAAGTCCTGATCTGGCGCCGTTCCTACGCCACGCCGCCGCCGCCCGTGGAGGTGACGTCGGAGGACTATCCGAAACATGACCGGCGCTACGCCGACCTGAGCGATGCCGAGCTTCCCCGCAGCGAGAGCCTGAAGGACGTTCTGGAGCGCGTACTCCCTTATTGGGAGATGACGATCGTTCCGCAGCTCGCCAAGGGCAAGAACGTGCTCATTGCCGCGCATGGCAATTCGCTGCGCGCGCTGATGAAATATCTGGAGAACATCAGCGACGAAGCGATCACCAAGCTGGATCTTCCGACCGGTGAGCCGCGCGCGTATCGCCTGAACGCGCAGTTCAAGGCGACGGAGGCACGCTATCTGAACG
Organism: Rhizomicrobium sp.; assembly: GCA_051952735.1. Lineage (GTDB taxonomy): Bacteria > Pseudomonadota > Alphaproteobacteria > Micropepsales > Micropepsaceae > Rhizomicrobium. The sequence goes on along the minus strand of JBQCJO010000369.1, from coordinate 3,880 downwards.
ATCCGGCGGAAATCGCCCGCAAGGCGCAAGCGGTGAAGAACCAGACGGGGAAAGCCTGAGCGCGTCGCGTCTTTCTTATATATGTGCGGCAGCGCTGATCGCGCTGGGTTTCGGCACGATCGCGCAGGCAAAACCGCACCATGCGGAAAAGCCTGCGGCCGCGAAACATCCGCAACCTGCTTCCAAGCCGGTACCCGCGCCGCCACCGGAAGCGCCGCTCGATCTCAGTCACGCGGTGCCGCTCGACCAATACGGAAAACTTCCCAGCACCAGCGACCGCTATCGCAATCTGCAAAGCGAAATCCGCAAAACAAAACCGGTTGTCGAAGGTGCCAAGGCCAAGAGTCAGAGACTGGCGTTGGAAGCAGCGCGCCTGCGCCAGAAGCTGATCGACACAGCTGCGCGCGTGCAGAAGCTCGAAATCGAAAAAGGCTCGCTCGAGTCCGCTATCACCGAGCTTACGATCGAAGAGCGGCAGATGGCGGCGAGCTTTCAACGCGACCGTGTGAAGGTGGGCCGCCTTCTCGCCGTGCTCGAGCGGCTGCAGCATGACATGCCACCGGTCATTGTCTTAAAGGCGGACGACGCGCTGGGAGCGACGCATGGTGCGATGCTGCTGGGTGCATCGTTGCCGCGCATTTACGAGGCGGCGGCTTCGCTGTCGCGCAGGCTCGAAGAGTTGCGCAAGACTCGCGCCGAACTTCAGCAACGGCGTATCGATAGCGCCAAGAACGCGATCAAGCTTTCCAGCGCGCGCGTCGAGTTGGATCAACTCCTCGCGATCAAGGAGCGCGAAGCACAAAGCGCTCAAAGCATCTACGGCGATCTTCAATCACAGCTGGATTCGATCGCTGGCGAAGCGGCCGACCTTGGAACCTTGCTCGCCAAAGTGGCATCCCTGCGCGCTGCCCTCCCAGGCAGCCAGGCTGTTGTGACGGTCGGACCGGAAGAAGATGCTGCTTTCCGCTTGAGGCGCGGCGCTCTGCGGCAACCGGTTGTGGGGCGGCAGCTTAACAGCAAGGACCCCCGTGCCGCCGACCTGTCCCCCGGCGTAACCTTCCTCACGAGTCCGGGAGCCGCAGTTGTTGCACCTGCGGACAGTAGGGTTTTGTTTGCCGGGCGTTACCATAAAACCGGCGAAGCCTTGATCCTGGAAATGCCCGGCGGCTACGATCTTGTTCTTGCGGGCATGGATCGTTTTGCGGTGAAAGCCGGCGATCAGCTACTCGCCGGAGAACCGGTCGGTACGATGCCGCTCGGCAGCAATGGACGGCTCTATTTCGAAGTGCAGCAGAATGGAAAAAGTTTCAGTCCCGCACAATGGCTGGAACCCGGTATGAAGCCCGATCTGAGGAAAGCGAAGAAATCATGAAGCGTTATGCGTTTGTCGGCCTTGGAATGGTCGCTGGTTTCGCGGCCGCCGCAATGCTGTTTCCCGCCGCGCACAGCGCTTCCGACAATTCCGCGTACAAACAGCTCGACCTTTTCGGCGATGCATTCGAGCGCGTCCGCGCGAATTATGTGCGCCCCGTGTCGGAAACCGAGCTCGTCAACGCCGCCATCGAAGGCATGGTGTCCTCGCTCGATCCGCATTCGAGCTACATGGATGCCAAGGAATATGCCGATCTGAAGATCCAGACGAAGGGCGAGTTCGCCGGCGTTGGCCTCGAAGTGACGATGGAAGACGGCCTGGTGAAGGTCATCTCGCCGATCGACGACACGCCAGCCGCCAAAGCCGGTATCAAGCCGGGCGACTACATCGCGGCGATCAACAGCACGCCTGTGCAAGGCCTTTCGCTCGGCGATGCGGTGGACCGCATGCGCGGCGCGCCCGGCACAAAGGTGAAGCTGACTGTGCTGCGGAAGGGAGAAAAGAAACCCTTCGAGAAATTCCTTACGCGTGCCGTGGTGCGTGTGGCGACGGTGAAATTCCACCGCGAGGGCGATGTCGGTTACATCCGCCTGACCTCATTCAACGAAGAAGCCGCGCCAGGTCTGGAGCGTGCGGTGAAATCGTTGCAGCAGCAGATCGGCTCCAATCTCAAGGGTTATGTGCTCGACCTGCGCAACAATCCAGGCGGCTTGCTCGATCAGGCGGTCGATGTCTCGGACGATTTTCTGCAGGGCGGAACCGTGGTCTCCACGAAAGGCCGGCACGCCTCCGACAACGCGACCTATACCGCCCATAGCGGTGACATCACCGCGGGCAAACCCGTGGTCGTTCTGGTCAATGGCGGAACCGCCAGCGCAGCGGAGATCGTTGCTGGCGCGTTGCAGGACGACAAGCGCGCCAAGGTCATCGGCATGCAATCCTTCGGCAAGGGCTCTGTGCAGACCATCATCCCTCTCAGCCAAGGCGGCGGCGCGCTGCGCCTAACCACTGCGCGCTATTACACGCCGTCCGGTCATTCGATCCAGGCAACCGGCATCACGCCTGACATGGTCGTGGCGCAAGGCGATGAGTCCGCCGTGAAGCTCGCCGCGCGCAGTGAAGCCAACCTGCCGGGCCATCTGGCCGGTGAAGGTCCCGCCAAGAAAGCGACACAGATCATCAAGCCAGCGCCGGGCAAGAAGTATGAAGACTTCCAGCTTTCCTACGCGCTCGACGTGCTCAACGGCCGCAACACCGTCGCCTATGTGAAGAGTGCAGCGGTAGCGGACTGAGCCTCGGCGACAACATGGACTTCCGGAACCGTTTCATGACCAACCGCTTGCCACTCACACTTGCCGGTGCCGCCTTCGGGTTTTGCCTCGCCGGTACGTTTCTGCATTTCGCATGGGGCGCTCAGGAAACGCCGTCGCCCTATAGCGAACTGGACCGCTTCGGTCAGGCCTTCGCGAAGGTGCGCGCGAACTATGTCGAGCCGCCGGAAGACAAGCTGCTCGTCGAAAACGCGATCGGCGGCATGCTGACCAATCTCGACGCCCATTCCAGCTATTTCGATCCGAAGACCTTTGCTGACATGACGGTGAAGACCGAAGGCGAGTATGGCGGGGTTGGTGTTGTCATTCAGTCCGACAGCGGAGCGATCAAGGCCGTTGCCATCATTGACGATGCACCGGCACAGAAAGCCGGACTGAAGGCAAACGATACGATCCTGCAGATCGACGGGACACCGATCACCGGTTTCAAGCTTGACGACGTGCAGAAGAAAATGCGCGGTCCCAGCGGGACCAAAGTAACGCTCACCATTTCGCGCACCGGGGTGAAGGAACCATTCGACATCAAGCTCGTGCGCGCACAGGTGCCGGTGGAGCCCGTAACCTCCAAGCGTCAGGGCAGCGTGGGCTACATCAAGGTTCCCGCGTTCAACGACCACACCGATAGCGGCGTGCAGGCCGCGGTCGCCAAGCTCAAGAAAGAGATCGGCCCCGGCATCAAGGGCTACATTATCGACCTGCGCGATGACGGCGGCGGCGTTCTGGATCAGGCGATCGCCGTGTCCGACGATTTCCTAGAAGGCGGCGAAATCCTTTCCATGCGGGGCCGTCGTCCGGAAGATACCGAACGCTTCGATGCTCATGCCGGCGACATCACCGGCGGCAAGCCAGTGATCGTTCTGGTCAACGGCGGAACAGCGAGCGCGTCCGAAATCGTCGCCGGCGCGCTGCAGGATCACAAGCGCGCGCGCATCGTGGGCACGACGTCGTTCGGCAAAGGCTCGGTGCAGACAATCATTCCGCTCAACAACGGCGAGGACGGCGCGCTGCACATGACGACGGCGCGCTACTACACGCCATCGGGCCGCACGATCCAGGCCGAAGGCATCGTGCCGGATGTCGTTGTCTCGCAAGGTAACGACGCCGACGATCCGTACACGGAATTCGACCAGCGTGAGGCCAACCTTCCGCACCATCTGGAGGCGGAAGGGCCCAAGCC
>JBQCJO010000368.1:0-5536 GCA_051952735.1 Rhizomicrobium sp. | reverse complement strand
ATCATCGCAGCCGGCGCCGTTTCAACCGGCGGCTGGAACAAGGCGCGCCTGCGTTTGAAACCGGGACACAAGCCGGAAGGCGATACGCTGGAATACGAACTCATCGCGACGCCGCCCGCACCCGATGCGATCGTGATCCAGGCACTCATCCCGGTGAGCGCCACGCTGGTCACGAAACTTCCTCCCTACGGCGTGACACAGATCAAGGTGGATGCCGAAACCAACAGCGCCACGGCAGACGTTGCGCACTAGAGCGATTGCGCCTCATCGACCGTGAACAGCGATCCTGTGATCGCTTTCGAAGCACCGGACGCAAGCAGCACCAGCGTTGCATCCAGATCCTGCGCCTGCTGAAGACGGCGTTTGGGAAAGCTTTGTGTCTGCGCCTTGCCCTTCGTCGTCTCGAACCAGTCGCTGTTCAATTCCGTTTCGATGAAGCCGGGGCAGATGGCATTCACATTGATGTCGTAACGCGCCCATTCGCGCGCCATGCATTGCGTCATCATCGCGAGGCCGGCTTTCGACATGCAGTAGGGCGCAGAGCCCGGCAGAACGCGGAGCGCCGTGATCGATGCGATGTTGATGATCCGCCCGCCTGCGCCGCGCTTGATCATGCGGCGCCCCATTTCCTGCGCGAGCAGAAATGGCGCGCGCAAGTTCGTGGCCATCACCATGTCGAAATCTGCTGTCGCGATATCGGCGACTGGACCGTCGGCGCTCATGCCGGCGTTGTTGAGCAGGATCGTCATCTGCCCCAGGGCCGCTTCCGCTTTGTCGAGCGCCGGCGCGATTTGGACGGCGTCCGTTACATCGAGAACGATCTCCACGCATTTTCCGCCATCGCTTTCGATTTCTTTTCGCAACGCCGCGAGCCTGTCGGCACGGCGTCCGGATATGGCGACGGCAGCGCCTTCCCTTGCGAGAACCCGCGCGAAGTGACGGCCCAATCCGCTGGTCGCGCCCGTCACAAATGCAACCTCGCCCTTCAAATCCATCTGCATGACACCGTTCCAATTCTTCCCATTTGATCGTGTGAATTTGCAGCGGCACCGTCAATGCGCTTTGCGCGCGGTTTCCTTTGCGGTAGCGTCACCGCCATGCAGATCGACATCGTTTCCGACACTGTTTGCCCCTGGTGCTTCATCGGCAAACGCCGGCTTGAAAAAGCGCTCGCGCTACGCCCCGATATCGAATTCGACATTCGCTGGCGCGCTTATCGCCTCGATCCGTCGATCCCACCGGAGGGCGTAGACCGCAAGGAGTACATGCGCGCGAAGTTCGGCGACAACCCGAACCGGCAGGCGATGCAAGAAGCATTAAAGCAGGCGGGCGAAAGCGAAGACATCGCGTTTGCGTTTGACCGCATCCTGCGCTCGCCCAATACGCTGGATTCACATCGGCTCATCCGCTGGTCGGCCACCGCGGGCGTCCAGAACGAAATCGTTGAGCGGCTCTTCGAAGCCTATTTCGAGCAAGGCCGGGACATCGGCAACGCAGACGTGCTGATCGAGATCGCGGCGGAAGCGGGGATGGATTCCGCGACCGTCGCCGACCTGCTCGAAAATGGCGCCGACCGCACGTTGATTGAGAACGAAGACGCCCTCGCCCACCGGCTCGGCATCTCCGGCGTTCCGACGTTCATTTTCCAGAACAAATACATGATCTCCGGCGCGCACGATCCCGAGCAGCTTGTGCGCGTGATCGACACCGTCTCCGAGGAGATGGAAAAGGAACCTTCAGACGTTCCAGAGGAAGAAGACTAAGCAGCCGCCTTGATGACGCGGTTGCGGCCTTCGCGCTTGGCGCGATAGAGCGCCTGGTCGGCGCGGTGCAGCAGCTTCTCGGCATTGTCGCCTTCGCCTTGCGAAGCCGCAATGCCGACGCTGATGGTGACTTCCAGCTTGCCCGGTGCGCGGCTGATCTCGATCGGCGTGGATTCCACGCTTTTGCGCAGGCGTTCGGCGATCGTGCAGGCGAAATCGATATCCGTGTCCGGCATCACGACCACGAACTCCTCGCCGCCGTAGCGGCAGGCCAGATCGATGCCGCGAATGTTGGCGGAGATGCGGTTTGCATATTCGCGCAGCACTTCATCGCCGATGTCGTGACCGTGGGTATCGTTGACCGACTTGAAGTGGTCGATATCCATGATCAGGAACGCCAGCGGCTTCGCCGATTTCTGCGCGTTCAGGATCAGATTGTCCAAATGGCGCGCCATGTAGCGGCGATTGTGCAGACCGGTGAGCTGGTCGGTGATCGCCATTTCCAGGCTGAGCTGCACATTGTGGCGCAGACGGTCCTGATAGTTCTTCTTGCGAAGCTGTGTGCGCACGCGCGCGATCAACTCGTTCTTGTCCACCGGGCGCGTCAGATAATCGTTCACGCCCATTTCGAGCGCCTGGTTGAGCTTGCGTTTGTCGCCATCGCTGACCAGCACAAGGATCGGCACGTTGCGCCCTTCCGGCAGCGAACGAAGCTGGGAACACAAGCGCAGCCCGTCGAAACCGCGCAGGCCGAGGCTGACGACGATCAGGTCGAAATCGCCACCGCGAACACGAACCAACGCTTCTTCAAAACTGTCAGCGCCGACGACCTCGTTGGCCGGCGACAGCGCGGACGTGAACCATGCCACCGATTCCGGACGGTCCTCGATGATAAGAATGCGTCCCGCCGGGCTGTTGTCGGTCAACGTCTGGGCCGGATCGATCAGGCCCATGCTCTGACCGGTGGATTCGCGCATGCGAAGCTCGTCGGTCATCAGCTTCAGGCGCACCAGGCTGCGGACACGCGCGAAGAGCGCGGCGTCGTCCACCGGCTTGGTGTGGAAATCATCGGCGCCGGCGTCGAGACCGGCCACGCGATCGCTGGGCTGATCCAGCGCAGTGACCATCACGACCGGTACATGCGCAGTCTTGGGATTGCCCTTGATGCGGCGGGCGACTTCAAAGCCGTCCATGCCGGGCATCATCACGTCGAGGAGGACGATATCGGGGTCGCACTCTTCGACCTTGGCAAGCGCTTCGATGCCGTTGAATGCGGTGACGACCTCGAAATACTCGGCCGTCAGCTTCGCCTCGAGCAACTTTACGTTCGAGAGAATATCGTCGACGACGAGAACGCGGGCTGTCATGGCGTTCTGTTACCCGATGAAGCGGCGGACCGTATCCAGGAAGCTCACGACCGAGATCGGCTTGGAGATGTAGGCCTCGCAGCCGCCCTGACGGATGACCTCTTCGTCGCCCTTCATCGCGAACGCGGTGACGGCGACGACGGGAATGGCTTTCAGCGTGTCGTCTTCCTTGAGCCACTTGGTGACTTCGAGGCCGGACACTTCCGGAAGCTGGATATCCATGAGGATCAGGTCCGGGTGATGTTCGCGCGCGATATCGAGCGCTTCCATGCCGTCCTTGGTCTGAAGGATGTTGTAGCCGTTGGCGTCCAACAGGTCGTGGAAGAGCTTCATATTGAGCTCATTGTCCTCCACGATCAGGACCGTCTTTGTCTTGGCATCCATCACTTGATTCTCCGCGGCCCCGAACGCTCAACCGGAATTTCCGGGAAAATCCCGGTCGACTCATTCCGGCTTCTGGCTTCCGCTAGTATTAGGTCGGATGTCTTAACGCTCCCTTGACGATGCCACCCAAAATGACCCCACAAACCGCCGAAATCCTGGCCCTGAAAGGGCTGGCATTCCTGGCGAATTCCGAAGGCCCGCTGGACCGGTTCATGGCCCTTTCGGGCGCCGGCATCGACGACCTTCGCGAACGCGCCGGCGAGCCCGAGTTCCTGGCGGCGGTGATGGATTTTCTCATGTCGGATGAGGAACTTCTGACGGCTTTCTGTGAAGATGCTTCAATCGACCCTCGTGATCTTCAGATGGCGCGCTATGCGCTTCCAGGCGCATGACGCGGACCTTCCACACCCACCCTTCCACCGTCCCGCTGGATGCCGGCAAGCCACTCCTGATCGTGGACGCGGATGAGGTCATTTTGAGATTCGCGGATGGCTTCGACCGATTCCTCGCGGAACGGGAACTGTTCCTCGATCTCACAACCTACCGTCTCCATGGCAACGTAAAGCGGAAGGACGACAAGACACCGGTCCTCGACGTCGAGGTCACTGCCCTTCTCGACGAATTCCGCGCGGATCTCGATTGGCTCGATGCCGTCGAGGACGCTGTCGCCGCGCTGCATGGGCTCGCGCCGCTGATGAACATCGTGGTTCTCTCCAACGTGAGCGAAACGCAGGCGCCGGCAAGGCTGCGCAATTTCGAGAAGCTTGGGCTGCCCTACCCGTTGATTTCCAACAGCGGACCGAAAGGTCCCTTCGTCAAAGCTCTCGCATCGCGCGTGAAAGGCCCTGCTTTCTTCGTCGACGACATTCCCATGCACCACGCCTCCGTGGCCGAAGGTTCGCCGGACGTGCTTCGCATCCATTTGATCGGCGACGAGCGGCTGAAGCCGCTATTGCCAATGACGCCGCATGCGCATCTGCGCGCGGAAACATGGCGCGACGCCGACGCCTTCATCCGCGCCAGACTGGCGGAGGCATCCTGATGCGCTTCGGCATCGACCTCGGCGGCACTAAGATCGAAGTGGCGGCGCTGGCGCCCTCCGGCGAAATTGTTCTGCGTGAGCGCACGCCCACGCCACGCGGCGATTATGAGGCGACCGTTACAGCGATCCGCGATCTGGTGACGGGTGCCGAGAGCAAGCTTGGTGTGCAAGGCACGGTTGGCGTTGCCATTCCGGGTACGGTCAGTTCGAAAACCGGGCTGGTGAAGAACGCGAATTCCACCAAATTGATCGGCCATCCGCTCGACAATGATCTGAGCACCGCGCTGGGCCGCACAGTGCGGCTGGCCAACGACGCGAATTGCTTTGCGCTCTCCGAAGCCTCCGATGGCGCGGCGGCCGGAAAATCCGTCGTGTTCGGCATCATCGCAGGCACCGGCGTCGGCGGCGGCGTTGTCGTGGACGGCAAGATCATCACCGGCGCCCACTCAATCGGCGGTGAATGGGGCCACAATCCTCTGCCCGGCGCGCGGGCGGACGAAATGCCCGGGCCGCAATGCTATTGCGGCAAGCATGGCTGTATCGAAGCCTGGTGCTCCGGACCGTTCTTCGAAGCCCAGTTCGAAGCAGCCACGGGCCGCAAGTTCTCCGCGCGCGAGATCGCTGCCGCGGCGGAGAATGGCGATGCGCAGGCCAAGACCGTGATGGAACGCTGGCTTGACCGTTTCGCGCGATCCATCGCGACGCTGGTCAACATCCTCGACCCGAATGCCATCGTGTTCGGCGGCGGGCTTTCCAATATCGATGCGATCTATCGCGAGCTACCGCCGCGTGTGGAGCATTACGCGTTCACGCCAGAAGGATCGACGCCAATATTTAAGAACAAGCACGGCGACTCCAGCGGCGTGCGCGGCGCGGCCTGGTTGTGGAGCGAAGGCGATCCCGAAGGCTTGCCCAAATGAGCGCGTTCTGCCGCGATTGCCTTGCCGAGGCGGCGGATACCACGAAGCGCTGCAAAAGCT
>JBQCJO010000367.1:0-6822 GCA_051952735.1 Rhizomicrobium sp. | reverse complement strand
CCTGTTCCAGTTCGTCGAGCAGACCTGGCTGGGCCTGGTGAAGCAGCATGGCGCGCAATACGGCCTCGGCTCCTATGCCGGCCAGATCACGCAGGGTTCAGACGGCCGCTATCGGGTGGCCGATGCTTCCGACCGCTCGGCAATTCTTTCCCTCCGGAACAATCCGCAGGTCGCCTCGCTCATGGAAGGCGAGTTCGCCAACCAGTGCCGCTCGTCGCTCCAGGGCGCGCTGGGCCGCAATGTTTGCAATGGCGAGCTCTACGCCGCCCACTTCCTCGGCACCGACGCCGCCGCGAAACTGATCCGCATGGCGCACAACCAGCCGGACGCGAACGCGGCGCTGGCCTTCCCGGCCGCCGCCGACGCCAACAAGAACGTCTTCTACAACCGTGATGGCTCCGCCAAGACGGCGCGTGAGGTCTATAACTGGGCGCTCAAGCAACCCTCCGGCGGCAAGGCTGTCGAGGCGAAGGCGTCCAAGCCGGCTGCTCCCGGCAAAGGCTATGTGCAGTACGGCGCACTGAGCACCGGCATCTCCGACCAGTGGACGGCGTTCCAGATGCTGGCCTCCGGCGACAACGCCTTCTCGACCGGCACGCCGCGCGCGTCGTTCTCGCTCACGAGCAGCGTCATCGACATGCTGGCGCAGCTTTCGCCCGCCGACGCCAAGCACGCCGCCAATTAGGCTCACAGTTGCATCGGTCACCGGCGCTGCTTAAGCAGCGCATGGGGCAATCCGGTGTTTTGATGCGTGTCGCGCTGCGCTCGCTCTGGGCGGTCATCCTCACTGGCGGACTGGTGCAGCTCGCGAACGGGCTGCAAACCGATCTGCTCGGTGTGCGCGCCGGCATCGAGAAATTTCCGCCCGCCGCCATCGGTCTCATCATGGCCGGCTACTATGTCGGCTATTCGGCTGGACCGCTGGTCAGTCCCTTCGTCATCCGCGCGCTTGGCCATGTCCGTACGATATGGTTTGCCGTGATCGTGGCCGCAGCCGCCATCGCCTTGCATGGTGTTCTGGTATCGCCGCCGGCGTGGACATTGTTACGCGCTCTTTCCGGCCTCGCGATTTCCGTGAACTTCGTAGCGGTGGAGAGCTGGATCAACGACCGCAGCGAGAACCGCGTGCGCGGCCGCGTCTTTGCGATCTACATGGTCTGGCAGATGACGGCGATGACGGTCGCGCAATTCCTGCTGACGACGGGCAATCCTTCGACGATGTCGCTATTCCTGCTTTCGGCGGGTTTGTTCGTTGTCTCCGCCATTCCTGTGCTGGCGCTCCATCGCGGCGGCGGAATCCACGCGCCGCCGGAGCCTTTCGGCCTGGTCGCGCTGTTCCGCCTCGCGCCTCTTGGCGTGCTGGCGACAATATTGTCCGGCGTGTCTTGGGCCATCGTCTTCACCTTCGGGCCGGTCTATGCGCAGCGCGAAGGCTTCAATCTTTCGCAGATCGGATTCTTCATGGGCATTGCGATGGTGTCCGGCGCGCTGGTGCAGTTCCCGCTGGGCTGGGTGTCCGATCACATCGGAAGGCGGCTCACGATCGGCTTGATGTGTGCGGCCGGTGCGGCAGCGTCACTCTTCGGCATCTGGGCACAGACTGAAGGCATGGTGATGCTCGACATCGCATCGGCGCTCATCGGTGCGCTGGTGTTTCCGCTTTATGGAATTTCTGTTGCGCATGCGAACGATGCCGCGCTTCCTTCGCAGCGCGTTGCCGTAGCGGCAGGTTTGGTGCTCGTCTTTGGTTTGGGCTCCATTGCCGGTCCGCTCGTGACCGGTTGGGCTGTCGGCGCATTCGGATCGGTCGCTTATTTCTGGGTTCTTGCCGTGACGATGGCAGCGAGCGTGACGGCGGCGGTGGCAAGCCGTTAGACTTCGCCGAAAGCGAGGAAGCATGTCCGAGTCCGCAAAGCCGTCTGCAACGCCCGTTCCCGCCGCCACCATCCTGATCGTTCGCGATGGCGCGAAGGGCATGGAAGTCTTCATGGTGAAACGGCATCACCAGATCGATTTTGTTGCCGGCGCGCTGGTATTTCCCGGCGGCAAGGCGAACAAGGGCGATTTCGATGCGGGCCTCAGCGACTTCGCGGACGGCGGGCATGACTGGACACCGGAAATGCGCGCGCTCGGCGCCGCTGCGATCCGGGAAGCCTTCGAGGAGTCCGGCATTCTTTTCGCGCGTGAAGCCGGTTGTCCGGTCTTCATCACCGAAGATCGCCTAAAAGGGCTCGAGCACTACCGTCAGCCGCTCGATAAGGGCGAGATCCCACTTATCGAGATGCTTCGCAAGGAACGTCTGAACATCGCGCTGGATTCGCTGGTGCATTTCGCGCACTGGATCACGCCGGACAACATGCCCAAGCGCTTCGACACGCATTTCTTCGTTGCGGCGGCGCCTGCGGGTCATGCCGGCCGCCATGACGGACGCGAATCCGTGGACTCGATCTGGATTTCGCCCAACGATGCGATCGAAGATCGCAAAAAATGGAATGTGATTTTTCCGACCAAGCTCAATCTGATGAAGCTTGCGAAATCCAACACGGTTGCGAGTGCCATCGCCGCCGCAAGCGCCAACAAGCCGCTGACGGTGACGCCATGGGTGGAGCAGGGCGCCGACGGCCCGATCCTCAAGATCCGCGACGATGCGGGTTACGAACAGACGACGGCGCTTCTGCGCGAAGCGACTTAAGCCGCCTGCAGTTCGCGCACCTGCGCTTCAAGCTCGGCGGCCAGCGCGTTGGTGGTCGGATCGGCCACATCGCGCACGTTCTGGCGTACCAAAATCTTGATCGCGTTCACATGCGCATCGATCAGCAGCAACGGTGTGTTCGGAGTGCCGTCGAGCAGCTTGCACAGCGACGCCGCCATGCGCGCCACGACGGGATGCTCGAACGTCAGCGCCTGTCCCTTCAGGTCATGCGAGGCGCGAAAGAGCTTGCCCTTGGCTTGTTCGTCCGGCGATGCGGCATAAGCCTCCCGGCTCTGCGCGAGCATATCCACATCGGCTTCCATCCATTCCGCGAAATCGCTTTTCATGCTTTGCATCGCGGCCTCGGCTCTCTGCAATGCCGCGGAATCGAGTCCGGCTCCCGTGCCGCCAACCTTCGCCTTGAGAATGTTGGGCGGCGTGAATATCTCGATCGGTTTCTGCTTTGCCATGGACGTTCCCCCGAAAGTCATCAGACAATCACAACATTGGCGTCCGTGCGCCGTTCGGGACCGTCATAGTCTTCGCTGTGACGGCGCCTGCGGCACGGACCGAAATAAAGATTTGTGCGCACGAACGGGCGCGGATGTTCGATAACGGATGTCAGCCGCGCCAGCATCGCCTTCACGGAGACCGGTTTGGCGAGAAATTCATTCACGCCGGCGTCGCGCGCCTGTTGCACGCAATCGGCGCTTGTATGTCCCGTCAGCATGATGATCGGCACATAAGGGTTCGGGCTGTCGGCGGATGTGCGGACGGTTTTCGTGAATTCGATCCCGTTCATCTCGTCCATCATCCAGTCAAGAATGACGACGTCGGGATTCTCCTTCATCGCTTCGAGCGCGCGCATCCCGTTGGACGCTTCGGTGATGAGCGTGACGCCAAATGCCTGCAGGATCGCCGTCACCAGCTTTCGCATGTGCTGGTTGTCGTCGACGACAAGAATTTTCAATCGGTCGAAACGATACCCGCTCATTCCCATCCCGGAGCGAAAAAACCGTGCAATTTTAAGTAAAAGGCTAACTGCCGGGGCTTAACGCGGCGTGAACCGGAATGGCGAAAACCCGACATTTGGGGCAGGGAAGGCTTGGGGCGCGGCGCTGTTTCCGTACGAAAACGGACAGTTCTTCCGTTAACGCGTTGCCCTCAATCCACGAATTGTTCGGCCAGAATTCGCTCGTCCAGGCTGTGCCCCGCATCGAACAGCATGGTCATGGAAATCGAGCGGTCTTCCGCGACATCCACGCGCACCACATTGCGGACTTCGAGATCGTCGGCGACCGCGCTGACCGGACGTTTGACGGGCTCAAGGATTTCGAACCGCGTGCGCGCGCGATGTGGGAGCAGGGCGCCATGCCAGCGGCGGGGGCGGAACGCACTGATCGGCGTCAGCGCCAGCAACGCGGCGTCGATGGGCAGGATGGGACCATGCGCGGAAAGGTTATAGGCGGTGCTGCCCGCGGGCGTGCAGATCAGCACGCCATCGCAAATAAGTTCCTGGATGCGCACCTTGTCATCGACGCTGATGCGGATTTTTGCCGCCTGGCGTGTTTCGCGCAGAAGCGAGACTTCGTTGAATGCCAACGCGTCGTGGCTTTGGCCTGATGTCGTAACCGCAGTCATGCGCAAAGGATGAACCTGCGCCGGTTCGGCGGCGGCAAGGCGTTCGGGCAAACCTTCCGTCCGATATTCGTTCATCAGGAATCCGACAGAGCCGAGGTTCATGCCATAGATCGGCTTATGGCTTCCAAGGAAACGGTGCAGCGCCTGCAACATGAAGCCGTCGCCACCGAGCGCGACGATGATGTCCGCCGCTTTTTCGCCGGCATCCTCGTGCTGTGCCCGCATTGCGGTGAGCGCGGCCTGCGCATCCGGAGCATCAGACGCCACGAAGTGAAGCGCGGTCATGGATCAGCCCCCCGTCAAAGACATGTTGCGGGCGACCGAAGGACGATTGTGGCGGCGGTCGATGATGAAGTCGTGGCCCTTCGGCTTGCGGCCGATGGCTTCGTCGATCGCGGCGTCGAGCAAAGCATCGTCGGTTGAAGCCCGCAGGGGTTTTCGCAGATCGGCGTCGTCATTCTGCCCCAGACACATATAAAGCATTCCCGTGCAGGTCAGGCGCACGCGATTGCAGCTTTCGCAGAAATTGTGCGTCAACGGCGTGATGAAGCCCAGCCTGCCGCCGGTTTCAGTCACCTGGACATAACGCGCGGGCCCTCCCGTGCGATGTGCGCTGTCGATCAAAGTAAATCTTCGCTCCAGGTTCGCGCGCACCAGCGATAACGGCATGTATTGCGCGACGCGGTCGGCGTCGATAACGCCCATCGGCAGGGTTTCGATCAGCGTGAGATCCATGCGCTCGCCATGCGCCCACGCGATCATGTCGGCGATCTCTTCGTCGTTGATGCCGCGCAGCGCGACGGTATTGATCTTGACCCGTAGTCCTGCCGCGCGCGCCGCATCGATCCCGGCCATGACCTTGTTCAGGTCGCCCCAGCGGGTGATGGCGCGAAACTTGTTCGGATCGCGCGTGTCCAGCGAAACATTGATCCGCTCCACGCCCGCGGCCTTGAGCTGAGGCGCGAACCGCCCAAGCTGGCTGCCATTGGTGGTGAGAGTCAGCTCTTTGAGTCCGCCTGGTCCAATCCGTTCGCCAAGCTTTTCGATCAGCGACATCACGTTGCGGCGGACCAGCGGTTCACCGCCCGTCAGGCGGATACGATCGACGCCTTTACGGATGAAGGCAGCACAGGCACGCTCCAGCTCTTCCAGCGTCAGCAGATCGGCCTTCGGCAGGAAGGTCATCTGCTCCGGCATGCAGTATACGCAGCGGAAATCGCAGCGATCCGTCACCGAAATGCGAAGATAGGTGATGTGCCGGCCGAACGGGTCGATCATACCTCCACCCTATCAGGGCGGAGGGCGCTTCATCCAGCGGGGCGCGACAGGAGGATCGCCAAGGCGTCCGCCTTGGTGAACACCTTGAAGACGTTTTCGACCTCGGTGCGTTGATCCAGCGAAATCGTGGCGGGCATCGAACGAGCCTGGCGCGAAAGATTGAAAACGGTGGCGAACACGGCGCGGTCGATTCCGACGGCACGGCAGGCGAGCGCAACCGCGCGCGGCCCTTGCTGATAAAACGCACCTCGGAAGGCGTTCAATTCCATACCGACAAGCCGTGCGAAGGAAAGATCGAACAGATCTATCTGGCCCTGATGCAAAACCCGCAAAAGGAATCCGGCTTTCAGTTGGCCGGAGCCGTGAAGCTTTTCCACCAGCCGGCTCGTCGGATCGCCGTTGTCCGATGCAGCGGCTGCTGCGGGCACTGCCTGAACGACGTAACGCGCTTCGTTGACCGCGGAATGGGTCTTCTGCCTGTCGACCTGGAAATTGGTCGTGATGTGGGTTTTCAATGCGTCGGAAACCCATTCGCACATTTTCGTCGCCAGCACCGGCGGCAGGTCGCGGCGATGCGCGAGCGGCCCGTGCAGGCTTTCCAGCGCGCGCGATTTTTCGACAAGCGTCTCGAACGTGTGCGCGCCGATACGCGCCGTGGCATTGCGCACCAGCGTGACGAGAATCGTCTCCACGTCGCTGCGCGCCAGAATGTCGGTGACCACTTCGCCGATATGCGGACGGCCGGCGATGCTGGTCTGGTGATCGACGGATGCTTCGCGGATGACTTTGAGAATTTCGGTGTCGGTCAGCTTGCGGCTGCGCATGATGACGGGGCGGGCCACCTCGATGCGGTCGTCGCACAGCATCAGCAGCAGATCGACTGGCGCTTCTTCGTCGTCGGCCAGCCGCTCGGCCAGGGCGATACGGACGGCCATTTCCACGTCATGCGAAAGCTTGAGCAGGATTTCCCGCATAAGCTGGCGCTCACGCTCGGAGAGGCGGGCGCCTTGGGCGCGGAAAAGAGAGGCTATGGCGACGTATATCTCATCACGGCCGGCACCCTGCGGGTTCGCCGCAAGTTGAGCCAGGCGGCCCATGTTGCTCATATCGTGCGCCGTCAACGCCATAAACGCCCCCTCATGGCGGATGTCCGCCCCCGATGACGGCGGGAACTTAGCCAAAACGCCGTTAACAGCGTGTTAAGCTAAACG
>JBQCJO010000366.1:0-2509 GCA_051952735.1 Rhizomicrobium sp. | reverse complement strand
ACACCTATCTCGATCCGGCTTCGACGGGTCTTGTGAAGGCCGGTGTGAAGGGGCCGATCCCGAACACCGCGCACAATCAGGCCACTCTCTGGACGACTTATGACTTCAATAGCGGTTGGAAGATCGGTGCCGGTATCAACTATATCGGCGAGCGCAACGCCGGCATCGACACCGCCAGCTTCCCT
The DNA here is from genome assembly GCA_051952735.1 of Rhizomicrobium sp. Taxonomy (GTDB): domain Bacteria; phylum Pseudomonadota; class Alphaproteobacteria; order Micropepsales; family Micropepsaceae; genus Rhizomicrobium. The sequence goes on along the minus strand of JBQCJO010000366.1, from coordinate 2,324 downwards.
GGCACGGTCGTCACCGCCCATGCGCCCGGTTACACCACGCTGGACGCGATGATAGGCTGGCAGGTGAACGATCACCTCTCGCTGCAGCTCAACGGCTACAATCTGACCGACAAGTATTACTTCGCGACGACCTACTTCACCCGTCCCGGCGAGAACCACGCCGTTCCGGGTCCGGGCCGCACGGTGTTGCTGACGGCGAGTCTGGGACTCTGATCCATGATCGTGCGCATCCCCCAGGTGCTGACGGCGGAGGAACTCGCGAATGTTCGTGAGCGCCTCGCCAATGCAACCTGGGTGGATGGGCGCGCAACCGCCGGCCATCAGGGCGCGAAGGTAAAAGCCAATCTTCAACTGGCCGAGGATGGCGAAGACGCCCGCGCACTCGGCGCGATCGTCTTGCGCGCGCTGGAGCGCAACGGGCTCTTCATGTCCGCGGCCCTGCCCCGGCATGTCTATCCGCCACTGTTCAACAAATACGAACCCGGCATGAATTTCGGCACGCATATCGACGGTGCCATCCGGCAAGTCGGCCAGCAGCGCATCCGGACGGATATCTCGGCGACGCTGTTCCTGAATGCGCCGGAAGATTACGACGGCGGCGAGCTTCTGGTCGAAGACACCTACGGCGCCCATTCGGTGAAGCTGCCGGCGGGCGACATGGTGATCTATCCGGCGACAAGCCTGCATCGCGTCACGCCGGTGACGCGCGGCGCGCGCATCGCAAGCTTCTTCTGGGTGCAGAGTCTCGTGAAAGACGACAGCGAACGCTCGCTGCTGTTCGATCTGGATCGCGCGATCACCGAACTCGGCCAGACCGTTCCCGGCGACAGTGCGGCGATGCTCCGCCTCACCGCGAGTTATCACAACCTGGTGCGCAAATGGACCGGGATGTGAACGCGCCCGTCTTCGGCGAAAGCGATGCGTGGCGCGTGGCCGCGCTGTCGATGATGAGTCCGGACGAACTGCGCAGGATTTTCTCCGGCGACCCGGCTGAAGCGGCGCCATGGGTCATGGCGGCGGCAAACGCAGGATTGGCGGAAGCGGAAGTCCGTCTTGGCCGCATGTTGCTGGCGGGCGAAGGCATCGCGAAGGATGAGGCCGCGGCCGTGGCATGGTTCGCGCGCGCCGCGTCGAGCGACAATACCGAAGCCCACAACATGCTCGGCCGTTGTCACGAGAATGGCTGGGGCACCGCGCGCGACTTCGACGCCGCGGGCCGGCACTACGCCATCGCGGCGAGCGCGGGAGACGCCTGGGCACAATACAATCTCGGCCACCTGTTCCTCGACGGCCTCGGCGTTCCGCGCGACGTGGACGAAGCCTTCGCGTGGTACATGCGCGCGGCAGCGCAAGATCATGCGCGGGCGATGAGCCTTGTCGGCCGCTGCTATGAAGAAGGCTGGGGCGTCGAGAAGGACGCCGCGCTTGCGCAGAGCTGGTACCGGAAGTCGGCGGATGGCGGCTATTTCCGCGGCGCGTTCAATTACGCCTCCATGATGGTGAGCGAAGGCGACATCGCCGGCGCCGTGCACTGGTTCGAAAAGGCGCTGGCCACAGCGCCGGAGCCGACGCGTTCCAACATCGTTTCGGTTTTGCGCGAAAGCCCGCACGCCGAATTGCGCGCCCTGACAGCTTAACCGGCCACTTCCAGCGTCTTCCCCGCGACGCGGGCTTCATGCTCCAGCAGTGCGCGCTTCATCGGCAAGCCGCCGCCAAAGCCCGTCAGGGTGCGATTGCTTCCCACGACGCGGTGACACGGAACGATCAATGCGATCGGATTGGCGCCATTGGCAGCACCAACCGCGCGAAACGCCTGCGGCTTGTCCAGCTTCGCCGCCAGCGCGGCATAGGTGGTCGTCACGCCGAATGGAATTTTCGTGAGCAGCCGCCATACTCTTTGATGAAATGGCGGCCCTTCCCATGCCAGCTCGAGATCGAAAGACTGGCGCTTTCCGGCATCGTATTGCGACACCTGCTTCTGCACATCGCGCAGCGCCTTCTCGCTCTTTTCCGCCAGCGGATCCACATGCGCGGCGCCTTTGCCGTGCAGGTTGAAGCGCATCAGCCTGCCCTCACCGTCCACCCACGCGGCGAAATCGCCGAATTCGGATTCGATGGGCGCCCAATAACGCTTGTCCGCTTTCATGCAGCAGCCTTCAGGCTGGTCCACAGATGCATCGTGGCGAGCGAACGATGCGGCGCGAAGTCCAGCATCATCTTGTGAACTTCGTCATGATCCGGACGCTCCTCGCGCCCGTGCAGCTTTTGCAATGCCGTCGCCAGCGCGCTGTCGCCGACAGGGGCCGCATCCGCGAAGCCGCCGC
>JBQCJO010000365.1:0-2433 GCA_051952735.1 Rhizomicrobium sp. | reverse complement strand
ATCGGGCATGTCTTCGGCAGCGAAGGCTGGTGCGCCGGTCATCATCAGTGCGGTGGTGGCTGCCGCGCCCATCAGGACCGTGCGGCGATCGGCATCAAACTCGAATGAACTCATGCGAGACTCCCCTCATTACTTTTCAGAAATTAGGACTCGCGCGCGCTGCCGAGGCAAGCACGTTTTGCCCGTTTGACCGCTCACGGCGGTGCGACAAATGTAAAAGAATGTCGCGAGCTTTCCGTCGCGACACGAACGAGGGGCGCTCGGTGCCGAACGAAAATTGTCAGCGCGCGAACACAAGCAACCGAAAAGAACCCGGGACGACAGCCGGCCGGGGATGTGGATTGTCCGCTGTCGCGGGCGGTGGTGGTGCGCGATCCGCGGTGACGAGCAGGACGGCGTGCCTCTTTGGATCGAGTTCCATGGTGCGCGCGCCCTTTTGCGTCGCAACATTCTCCACGACGGAGAATTTGCGCGGCCCGTCTTCATGAATGACGGTCAGCGTCCCTTCGCCGTTTGAGGCGAACGCGTCGCCGGTCTCCGGATCGAAACGGTCTGCATCGACGCCGTTTCCGATTGCGGGCGTGGCGAGAACATGGCCGTTCGCCGCATCGACAACAGCCATCATTCCGTTGTCACAGCCGGCGAAAAGAATGCCGTGCGCGGCGTCCATCGCCAATCCCGACGGGCTTTCGCATGGTGCAACCGCCCAGCGCGCGACGATCTTAAGCCTGCGCGCGTCGATCTTCACGATTTCGGATGTGCTTTCGACGTCGGCGAAGATATTGCCATGACCATCGGCGACAGCGGTTTCCGGCTTGCCGCCGAGTTGAAGTGTGGCCGCAATCTCTCCCGTGGCACCGTCGAGGGCCGTCGCATCCTTGCTGCCGCCGTTGAAGGTGAATACGCGGTGCGTAACGGGTTCATAAGCAATGCTGTCCGGACCTGTGCCGGTGGGATAGCGGGCGAGAGTCTTCAACGTCTTGAGATCGAAGACCGTCACCGTGTTGTCGCCACCGTTGCTGGTGAAACCGCGATCGAGGTCGCTTGCGACTGCAACCCCATGTACGCGCGGCGTGTCCGAGATATCGCCCGTCACAACGAGGCTGTCGGCGTTTAGCACAGTCACATGCGTGCCATGCGTGACAAAGAGGTGGCGGTTCGGGCTATCGAAGCCGAGATAATCCCAGAAGCCGTCCCCCGCGAGTGGCACGACCTTCTCGAGGTGATAACCGGAAGGCCCCGCATACGCGGAAGCAGCGAAAAGAGCGAAGGTGATCAACGTGCATGTGAATTTGCTGGACATGAGATTTCCGCTGGCGCGTGGCTTTGGTTCGGCTATATCGGATGCGGGCTGAGATGGGCGAATGATTTGCGCGCAACCCTTGCAACATTGGGATTTTGTATAGTTTGCCTGGCCACGCCCGCGCTCGCAGGACCGCCGTTTGCAACGGACGATCCTGAACCCACCGACTATCGCAACTTCGAAATCTATATGTATTCGGAAGGCACGCACACAGACGGTGATACGTCGGGCACGCTGGCTGGTCTGGAAGTCAATTACGGCGCAGCGCCCAATCTTCAGCTGAGCGTTGCCGTGCCTTTCGCTTATGACAAGGGCGCTGGTCGCGGTACACTTTATGGCTACGGCGCGGCAGAGTTTGGCGTGAAATATCGCTTCATCCAGGAAGACGATCATGGATGGCGGCCGCAAGTGAGCTTCTATCCCTCCTTGGAAATACCCATAGGAGATAGCGACCGCCCCAGCGGCGTCGGTGGAGGCCATGCACGCTACTTTTTTCCCCTGTGGCTCCAAAAAAGTTGTGGCCCATGGACCACGTTCGGCGGCGGCGGCTATTGGATCAATCCCGGCAACGGCGACCGCAATTACTGGTTCATGGGATGGGCGCTTGAGCGGCAGATCACCTCGAACTTCTCGCTGGGCGTCGAGATTTTTCATCAGACGCGGGACACAGTAGGCGGCGAGGGCAGCACGGGAATGAACATCGGCGCGACGTACGACATCAACGATCGCTGGCATCTCGTCGGCTCTGTCGGCACCGGCGTCCAGAATGTTCGGCAGACGGACGAGTCTACATATTACTTCGCCATTGAATGGACGCCGTCGCTCGATGGCAGATGACGGCGTCATAGTGGCAACGCGCGCGGGAAGACTCTGGCACGCATTTCTGCTGTTTTTGATCATGCCGTTTCCGGCGCTCGCGGGGCCGCCCTATGTGACCGATGATCCCGCACCCACGGACAAGGGACATTTCGAGATCTACGCCTTCGATGCTGGAACTTCTGCGCGCGGCGGCGTTGATGGGCAGGCGGGCATTGATTTCAACTATGGCGGCGCAGCTGATCTACAGCTCACTGCCGTCTTGCCACTCAATTACGAAAAGCCGGGACGCAGCGGACTCTTGGCGGGCATCG
>JBQCJO010000364.1:0-2976 GCA_051952735.1 Rhizomicrobium sp. | reverse complement strand
GATGTCGCTTTTGTAAAATGCAGTTGCCAGCGGCATGTCGGCCTCCTACATCGGCGGCAAGGGGAATGGGGACGTGCCGTATTATGCGCCGATTTGCCGAGTGAACACAATTCCCTGAAGGTCCCATCATGCACAGAGTTCTGATTATCGCCGGCTCCGATTCCGGCGGCGGCGCTGGGATTCAAGCAGACATCAAGACGGCAAGCGCATTCGGCGTTTACGCGATGACGGCGATCACCGCGGTCACGGTGCAGAACACCAGGGGTGTAAAGGCCATCCATTCCGTTCCGCCGGCCATCGTGGCGGAGCAGATCGCCGCCACGCTGTCGGATATCGGCGCGGACGCCATTAAGATCGGCATGCTGGGCAACGCAGCCACGGTGAAGGCCGTTGCGTCGGCGCTGAAAAGGCATGCGAAGAAGATCCCGGTCGTTCTCGACCCGGTGATGATCTCCACCAGCGGTCATCGCCTGCTTGCGCCGAACGCGGTCTCCGCGATGGTGAAAGAGCTTTTCCCGCTCGCGACGCTTGTCACACCGAACATTCCGGAAGCCAAGGCACTCGCGCATCTGAAAAGCGCCAAGCGCAACGACGCCGAAGCCGCCGCGCGCAAGCTGATCGCGATGGGTGCCGGCGCCGCACTGATCAAGGGTGGCCACGCCACTACATCCACCATCGATGACGTGATGGTGTGGAAAGGTGGCGTCGAAGTCTATGCCTTCCCGCGCATCAAAACGAAGCACACGCATGGCACCGGCTGCACGCTGTCCACCGCCATTGCCTGCAGACTCGCGGAGGGTGACAGCTTGCCGCTCGCGACAGGCCGTGCGCGCGAATATGTGCAGAAGGCGATCGAGACGGCGCCGGGCCTCGGCAAAGGCCGCGGGCCGCTCAATCATTTCGCCGAAGTTTAAGCGACGAGCTTGTCCAGCCGCGCGCGGATGATGGATTGCGCTTCGCTGACGATGCGCTCCACCAGCTCCTTGCAGGTCGGGATATCGTGGATCAGGCCCTGCGTCTGGCCTGCGGACCAGATGCCATAATCGGTGTCGCCCGTGTCGTAGACCACGCCGCCGCGCGTGCCGGCCACCAGGTCGCGCACGTCTTCGAACTTCGCGCCGCCGCGTTTTTCGATCTCCACCACCTGCTGGCTGATCGCATTTTTCGCCACGCGCGAAGAATTGTGCATGGTACGGAAGATCATGTCGGTGGCGCGTTCATCGTTGCTGACGAGCGCTTGCTTCACCTTCTCATGGATCGGCGCTTCCTTCGTCGCCATGAAGCGCGTGCCCATGTTCGCGCCTTCGCAGCCCAGCGCCAGCGCCGCCACAAGCCCGCGCGCATCGGCAATGCCGCCGGATGCGATCACCGGAATCTTCAGTTTCGCGGTGGTGACGGGAAAGAGGACGAGGCCGCCGATATCTTCTTCGCCCGGATGGCCCGCGCATTCGAAACCGTCGATGGAGACGCAGTCCACGCCGATGCTTTCGGCCTTCACCGCATGACGCGCGGTGACGCATTTGTGGATCACTTTCACGCCCGCTTCCTTGAACGCTGGTAGATGCGGTTGCGGATTGTTGCCGGCGGTTTCAACCACCTTGCAACCGCTTTCGCAGATCACCTGGCGATATTCGTCATAGGGGATCGGATTGATCGACGGCAGGATGGTGAGATTAATGCCGAACGGCTTGTCGGTCAGGTCTTTCGTCTTCTTGATTTCCGCGACGAGCTTTTCCGGCGAGCCGGGCGTCAGCGCGGTGAGAAATCCGAGCGCGCCGGCATTGGCGACGGCGGCGATAAGTTCGGCCTTGCCCACGCGGGTCATGCCGCCGCAGGTGATCGGCACTTCGACGCCGAACATTTCGGTGAAACGGGTTTTCAACATGGCGCTCGCCCCTTGGCTTGATAGCTGTTGGGCCAAGCCTGCCGGGGTCGAACGATCAGTGCAAGGGCTTAGCGGTCCACGAAAGGATCGCGCACCATGATGGTGTCTTCGCGTTCCGGGCTGGTGGAGAGCAACGCTACGGGAGCCCCGATCAATTCTTCCACGCGGCGCACATATTTCACGGCCTGCGCTGGCAAATCCGCCCAGCTCCGCGCGCCGCGCGTCGAGCAGTTCCAGCCTTCCATCTCTTCATAGATGGGTTTGCAGCGCGCCTGTTCCGTAGCGTCAGCAGGAAGATAGTCGAGCGTCGTTCCGTCAAGATCGTAACCGACGCAGACATTGATGGTTTCGAACGCATCGAGGATGTCGAGCTTGGTGAGAACGATGCCATCGACACCGCCGGTGACGACGGTCTGTTTCACCAGCACCGCGTCGAACCAGCCGCAACGGCGTTTCCGTCCCGTCACCGTGCCGAACTCCGCGCCACGTGTGCCGAGCTTTTCGCCGATCGCGTTCTGCTGTTCGGTTGGGAAGGGGCCTTCGCCGACGCGCGTGGTGTAGGCCTTCACGATGCCCAGCACATAACCGATATCGCGCGGCGAAATGCCCGAACCGGCTGCTGCCTGTCCTGCAACCGTGTTGGAAGAGGTGACATAGGGATAAGTGCCGTGATCGATGTCGAGCAGAACGGCCTGCGCGCCTTCGAACAGGATGCGCTTTCCTTCGCGGCGCATCTGATCGAGCTTGCGCCATGCGCAGCCTGCAAACGGCAAAACCTTCGGCGCGATCTCGCGCAAGGATTCGAGTAGCGCACCTGCATCGATTTCCGGCAGGTTCGCGCCGCGCCGCAGCGTGTTGTGATGCGCCAGCAGCCGCTCGATCTTCATCGGCAGCGAATTGAAATCCTTCAGGTCGATCACGCGCAGCGCACGGCGGCCGACTTTGTCTTCGTAAGCCGGACCGATGCCGCGCTTGGTGGTGCCGAGCTTCTGCACCGAAGTGGAGTTCTCCCGGTTTTCATCCAGCTAGCGATGCAGCGGCAGGATCAGCACCGGGTTTTCGGCGACCAGCTGCGAATCCGGCGTCACGCT
>JBQCJO010000363.1:0-4354 GCA_051952735.1 Rhizomicrobium sp. | reverse complement strand
ACTTGATCATGAGCAAAGACAGCACCGCGTCCGGATCGCCGCGCATGATCTTGTGCGATTTCGCCGACAGCACGCTGTTGAAATAAAGCCCGCTGCGGACACGCAGGTTGTCGCTGCTGCGCCGGTTTTCCCATTTGAAGCGATTCAGCAAGGCGGCGAAGCGGCGCGCCTTCGGCAGCCATACGAGATCGCCGACGCGGGCGACCGCATCCTGCAATTTCGCCGAAATGACCTGCAAATCTTCCGCGTCCTCCGCGGCCAATATCTCACGTTTCATGCTTGAAGCCGTTCGATCTCCGCGCCGACGCCCGAAAGCTTCTCTTCCAGCCGCTCGAATCCGCGATCGAGATGATAGACGCGGTTCACGATTGTCTCGCCTTCCGCCACCAGACCGGCCAGCACCAGACTGACGCTGGCACGCAGATCCGTCGCCATCACCGGGGCGCCCTTCAACGTCTCCACGCCCGTCACGGTTGCGAGGTCACCATCGACGTGAATCCTGGCGCCCATGCGCGCCAATTCCGGCACATGCATGAAGCGATTTTCGAAGACCGTCTCCTTGATGCGCGATGTGCCGTTCGCCACCGCCATCAATGCCATGTATTGCGCCTGCAGATCCGTCGGGAACGCCGGGAAAACGCCGGTGGTGGCATCGGCAGCGATTGGGCGGCTGCCGTTACGATGGACGGAGAGGCCGCGATTGGTCTCTTTCACATCCGTGCCGATCTTCTCCAGCAAGCCGATCAGTGCGCCATTGGAGCTTGCCTGCGCGCCGAGAAGCTCGACTTCACCGCCCGCCATCGCTGTGGCGATCATGTAAGTGCCGCTCTCGATGCGATCGGGCATCACCGCATAGGTCACGCCGGAAAGACGATCCACGCCGTCGATCACGATCTCGGATGTGCCAAGGCCGGTGATTTTCGCACCCATGGCCATAAGGCAATTGCCGAGATCCTGCGTTTCCGGTTCGCGCGCGCAATTCTTGAGAACGGTGCGTCCCTTCGCGAGCACAGCGCCGGTCATCAGGTTCTCAGTGGCGCCGACGGATGCAAACGGAAACTCAAAGGTCGTTCCCTTCAATCCACCCTTCGCACTCGCCAGCACATAACCGTCCGCGAGTTCGATGGTCGCGCCCATCGCCTCGAAGCCTTTGAGGTGGAAATCCACGGGGCGCGCGCCGATCGCGCAACCACCCGGCAAGGAAATCTTCGCTTCGCCATGCCGTGCGAGCAGCGGTCCCAGCACCTGAAAACTCGCGCGCATCTTGCGCACGATGTCGTAGGGCGCGAAGGCGGATTCGATACGCGCCGCGTGCAAGCGCATCGTGTCGCTCTCGCCCAGCCGCGCGCCGCGCCGGATGTTGAGGTTCACGCCGAACTGCATGAGCAGATCGCTCATCGCGGCGATGTCTGCCAGGCGCGGCATGTTGGTGAGCGTGACCGGCTCGTCGGTCAGAAGCGCGGCGGCCATCAGTTTCAGCGCCGCGTTCTTCGCGCCGCTGATGGGGATTTCACCCTTGAGGCGGTTGCCGCCCTTGATCCTGATCCGGTCCATTCACCCTCACACGGCCATAACACGCCGCTTCCATATTGCTTGTAACGCGCGAGACGCCCAGCGAACAGGCGCGCGATGCCCTCAATTTAGTTCGGCTTTTGGCCCTTATTGGGGCGCTGTTCCGTGGATGGTTCGGCCGCTGCGGGCTTGGCGGTAGCGCGGGCCCGTTGGGCGGCTTTGCGGCGCTTCAGGTTCTCGCGGAGGGCTGCGGCCAGGCGTTGTTGGGCAACGGAATCTTTGGGCGCCATGGGCGGATATTCGGCCTTTCCCTTTGCCCGGAGCTTGGGTATAGCAGCCGTCCTTTCGGCCCAAACCCTGCGTTCGGGCCCCGGATGCCGGAGTAGCGTAGTGGTAGCGCAACCCCTTGGTAAGGGGTAGGTCGAGAGTTCGATTCTCTCCTCCGGCACCAGTCAATTTCGCAGCGAAAGCAGCGTGCAACCCTTGGCCGTGAAACCATCGCCCCGCCAAATGGTGAACGTAGCATCAGGCCTCGCTCCGCGCTGGATCGTCAGAGTTGACGCTTCCTCCACATAACCGAAGCAGGATTTTAGCGCGGCGATGCGCGCCTGCGCATCTGGGCCTTCCAAAACGATCCAGCCGTTGCGGCCCGACCAGATTTCAGCATCGATGCCGATCGCGAAATTGCGCGGGTCGTTAGAGACAACTGCCACCGGGTAACCACCGCTCAGTCCCTGATCGATCTTCGCCGCATCCCGCCAGCCGGATGTCAGCACAAACAGGCGATCATCGTCCGACAGCTTCGTTCGGTTTATGATCGATGCCAGCGACGTCCATTCCACGTTGTCAGCTGTCGGATCGCCTCGCCGGAAAAGATGCGGGAACGTCGATCCAAGCCAACCGCTCTGCACCTCCAACACAAACGCCAGCACAAACAGCAGGTATGCCGCGATTGAAACAATCAGCCACCTCCGCGGCCAGAAGCGAACCAATGCCTCGTCCGCCAGATATTTGCCGGCCAATGGCAACAACAGCAGCCAGCCCGGCATCGCCCATTGCACCATGCCGCCATCGCTCCAAAGCGGTGCAAGCGTGAACAGGATCGCGATAGGTAATCCGAGCCACAACAGAAACCGCTCGGCTTCATTGGAAGATGGCGCCGCGCGTGTCACTCCGCGCATCAGCGGCCATGCAATCCACGGAGAGATCAAAGCCACTTGCGCGACAACGAGCGAAAGAAAGAGTCCGCCGCCAAAATGATGGCCTGTTGCCGCCCGCCCGCCCTGGAATCCAAAGGAGACCCAGCCGTGTCGCGCGTTCCAGATCAGCACCGGCGAGAACACGGCAACAGCCACAAGAACCGCGAGCCACGGGCCGACGGCGCGGAGCACACGCCGCCCCCAAGCCGAGGAAACAAGAAAGGCAAAGGCGCCCGCCACGAAAATGAGCCCGTGATATTTCGAAAGCGCGGCGAGACCGGCGAGCAGGCCCGCCACCGCCCAGCGCATCACGGAGAGCGATCTGCCTTGCGCAAGCGGGGAAAGCGCCAACGCCGTTGCGAGCAAAAAGAAATTGAGCGGGCCGTCGGGAAGCATCCAGTTCCCTGCCACCAGGCCGAAAAATATCGAGAGGTTGAAGACGAGCGTGGCCCAGACACCGGCACGTTCGCCGAACAAACCGCGGGTAAGGGCAAACATGAGCCATGACGATCCGGCACCGAGCAGGATAAAAGGCAGTCGCGCCCAGCCCGTGTCGCCGAACGACATCGCACCGAATTCAGCCAACCAGAAATGCAACGGAGGATGATCGAAATAGGAAAGGCTAAACAGCCGGCCGCCCGCGACGGCATAGGCCTCGTTGGCACCCAGGCCCACAAACGGGCTGATTGCCAGTTTGAGCAGCAGAAACGCTGCCGTGACCACCAACGCCCGATCGCGCGCGTACAAGCCCGTCACCGACGGCATCACGGATCGCATCTGTGTTTTCACGCGACGGAATTTCTCAACGCAGGCGCCAGACCAACCGGCTGGACATCGCATAATTCCAGACCGCCCCGATCAACGCTCCGGCTGCACCGGCCATCCACCACATGTGATTGCCGCCGTACAGCCAGTGCGCGACACCGATATTTGCCACGAAACCCGTGGTCCCGATGGCGCAGAAGATCGCCATGCCCTTGAGGATGTGCCAGCCGCGAATCCGCAGATCCTTGTAGGTGAGCACATTGTTGGCAAAGAAGTTTGCGATCATTGCGGACAGCGTGGCCAGCGATTGCGCCGCCTCAAAACTCAATCCCGCCGCCTGCAACGCCGTTTTGAGACAGAGCAAATGCACGACAAGTCCGAGCGCGCCGACAAAAGCGTAAGGAACGAAGCGGGGTTCGACGATGTCGCCCGTCGCTTTCGCGGCGAGAAGGCCGAGAAATTCCAGCGACGCCCGCAAGTCGAATTTGCTCTCGCCCTGCTCTCTTGCGCGGAAAAGATAAGGCTCCTCCGCAATACGCAAATTCCGCGCCGTGGCGAGAAGATCGAGAAGTATCTTGAATCCGTCGTGGGAAAGTTGCGGCGCTACCTCCTCGAAACGATCGCGGCGAACCATGAAAAATCCGCTCATGGGATCGCTGACAGGCACCGGCAACAACCAGGCGGTGAGCGTCGTTGCAAATCTGCTGATGGCTCCGCGATGCCCCGTCAGACCGAGCGCCGAGCCGCCATCGCGATACCGCGTGGCGACGACAATGTCCGTGTCGCCGTCTTCGAGCGTGCGCAGCATGCGCAACAAGACCGCTTCATCGTGCTGCAGGTCTCCGTCCATGACAGCAACATAAGGAGCGCTGGAAGAC
>JBQCJO010000362.1:0-4063 GCA_051952735.1 Rhizomicrobium sp. | reverse complement strand
CGTCTTCGAGAGGGATATGCCCGTGAACCTGTCACGCGTTCTGTTGCCGGCCGCGCTTGTTGCTGCCGCGTTTGTCTCCGCCGATGCGCAACAGGCCGCCGGGCCGTCGCCGCTGCCGATGCCCGCGGACATCCCCGCGCCGAAAGACATCGCCTATCCCGGCACGATCAAGCTTGCGGTGGATGCGACCGACACCACGCGCGGCATCTTCCGCATCCACGAAACCATTCCCGTTCCCGCGAACACCAGCGACTTCATCCTGCTCTATCCGCAATGGCTGCCCGGCAACCATTCGCCGACCGGCACGATCAACAAGCTGGCGGGCCTCGTCATCAAGGCGGGCGGCAAGACGATCCCGTGGAAGCGCGATCCGGTGCATGTCTTCGCGTTCAACATTCCGGTGCCCAAGGGCACGACGGGCATCGACGCGGATTTCCAGTTCCTCTCCGCGACCGACAAGCCGCAGGGCCGCATCGTGATGACGCCCGCGATGATGAGCCTGCAATGGAATTCCATGGCGCTCTATCCGGCGGGATATTACTCGCGGCGCATCCTGTTCTCGCCGAGCGTGAAATTCCCCGCGGGCTGGCATTACGCCAGCGCGCTCACGCCGCAAACCGGGCAGGGCAATGCGAGTTTCGCCACCGTGCCGTTCAACACGCTGGTGGATTCGCCGATGATCGCGGGCAAGAACTTCGCGCGCGTGGACCTCGATCCCAGCGGCAAGACGCAGAACCATCTCGACGTCATCGCCGACCGCCCCGATCAACTGAAGATGACGCCGCAGCAGATCCAGGTGCACCGCAATCTCGTCGATCAAGCCTACAAGGCGTTCGGCTCGCACCATTACGATCATTACGATTTCCTGTTCTCGCTCTCCGATCACATGGGCGGCAACGGGCTGGAGCATCACCAGTCCAGCGAAGACGGCGTTGCCTCCGACTATTTCAAGCACTGGGACAAGATGGCGGCGGAGCGCGATCTGCTCGCGCATGAGTTCACCCATAGCTGGAACGGCAAATTCCGCCGCCCCGCCGATCTGTGGACTCCGAACTTCAACGTGCCGATGCGCGACAGCCTGCTGTGGGTCTATGAAGGCCAGACGCAGTTCTGGGGCTATGTGCTCGCCACGCGCGCGGGGCTCTGGAACAAGCAGATGGGGCTCGATGCCATCGCGCAGACTGCCGCCGTCTATGCGCTGCGTCCGGGCCGCAAATGGCGCAACGTGGCGGACACGACCAACGATCCGATCATCGCCAAGCGCGCGCCCGCGCCGTGGCGCAACTGGCAGCGCAGCGAAGACTATTACAGCGAAGGTCAGCTCATCTGGACCGAAGCGGACATGCTGATCCGCCAGAAGACGAACAACGCCAAATCCATCGACGATTTCGCCAAGACGTTCTTCGGCATCAACAACGGCAGCTTCGTCACCGTCGCCTACACCTTCGACGACGTGGTGAAGGCGCTGAACAGCGTGGTGCCGTATGACTGGGCCGCCTTCCTGCATGCGCGCGTGGACGGCATCAACACCGATCCGCTCGGCGGGCTGAAGCTCGGCGGTTACAAGCTCGTCTTCACGGACAAGCAGACGGACTACATCAAGTCCGCCGAGAAGATCCGCAAGAGCACCGATCTTCTGTTCTCGCTCGGCGTGATCCTGAACAAGAAGGGCGAGGCGACGGAGGTGATGTGGGACGGCCCGGCGATGAAAGCCGGCGTCACCGTCGGCACCGAGATCGTCGCGGTGAACGGCAATGCCTATGACGCCGACGACCTGAAGGACGTCATCACCGATGCGAAAGGCGGCGCGCCGATCCAGCTTCTGGTGAAGGACGACGATCAGTACCGCACGGTGACGGTGAACTATCGCGGCGGCTTGCGCTATCCGCATCTGGAGCGCCTGCCGAACACTCCCGCGCTGCTGGACAACGAACTGGGGGCGCGCAAGTAAGCCAATACCTCACTTGTCATTGCCCGGCTTGTCCGGGCAACCCATTTTCTTTTGGCTTGAAAAAGGAAATTGGGTCGCCCGCATAAAGCGGGCGATGACAAATTTGAGTTGCTAAAGCGATATCGCGCTAATGCGCCTTCGCGCTCGCCGCGATGCCGTTCAGCGCGGCCATCACATCGTCCGGCAGTTTCAACTCCGCCGCGGCGAGATTCTCGTGCAGATGTGCCAGCGATGACGTTCCCGGAATGAGCAGGATGTTCGGCGACCGGTGCAGCAGCCACGCCAGCGCGGTCTGCAGCGGCGTCGCGCCAAGTTTCTTCGCCACATCCTCCAGCGTGGAGGATTGCAGCGGCATGAACCCGCCCAGCGGGAAGAACGGCACATAAGCGATGCCATCCTTCGCCAGAGCCTCCACCATCGCATCATCGCCGCGATTGGCGACATTGTAGAAATTCTGCACGCAGACGATGGGCGTGATCTTCCGTGCTTCCGCAACCTGCGTCGGCGTCACATTGCTGACGCCGATATGCCTGATGAGGCCCTTGCGCTTCAAATCCGCCAGCGTCTCCACCTGCTGCGCGATGGAGCCTTCAGTGGGCTGCATCCCGTGCATGCAACGAAAATTCACCACCTCGATCGCGTCGAGCCCGAGATTGCGCAAATTATCGTGGATCGCCTGAGTCAGTTCGGCCGGGCTTTGCCACGGCAGCCACGCGCCGTTCTCATCGCGCCGCGCCGCCACCTTGGTGACGAGCGTGAGATTCGCCGGATAGGGATGCAGCGCTTCCTTGATGATCTGGTTGACGATGTGCGGCCCGTAATAATCGCAGGTGTCGATATGATCGACGCCCGCCTCCACCGCCGCACGCAAAACCTTCACCGCTTCATTGCGATCCTTCGGCGGCCCGAACACCCCCGGCCCCGCCAACTGCATCGCGCCATACCCCATGCGATGCACCGTGCGGTCGCCAAATTTGAAGGTAGAGGAAGCGGGGAGAGTGGTCATTGATATCTCATGGGTTGGGCGGACGCTTGGGTGAAACGACTATTCGAAGGATTCCCTTTGGTGGTGTGTTATCTCCGCCGATATGTGTACCCAACTGACCAACACCAACCAGTAGCGCTCTGTTCAGAGATTCAAATGGATTCGTTGGTACATCCTTTGTCGGATCGAGCAAATTGGGCTCTGGAATTTTCGGCACGTCCTGAGCGTTGGCCACAATTGTGACGCCCGTAGGCTGGCCACCAACTGTCATCACCGAAGGAAGTTCTTTGTCGATTTTCGGCAATGGAATTGGCGCACGTGAAACAACTTGCCAACCGCCTTGTTCAAGAAAAATGCCAATCTCCTGAGCGAACTCCATAGATTCAGAATCGTCACGGACATACATAATCTCTATCGGAGCTTTCGGCACGCCATGGAGCATTTTCAAGAATTCTTCGCGCTTCAGCCGTCTGGGTGCTAGTTCAGCTTTGAGACGTGTAGTCTCTAACTCTTGTTTTGCAGCGCGTTCTCTGTCCGCGGCCGCATCACGATTCAGCTGAGCTATGCGACCTTCGAAATCATGATCTCGAACGCGTGTTCCCCAAAAGAGTAAGCTAACGCCGAGAAGAGTTACTAGAGCACCCGCAAGCGATGCCTTCCATCCCCACGAATAGAACTGATTGGCAGTATCTAAAGATATGTCGAAGGGATTCTGCATCTTTTTCTTACACCGCCCGCTCAAACACCGCCGCGAGTCCCTGTCCGCCGCCGATGCACATGGTCTCCAGGCCGTAGCGCGCTTTGCGGCGGTGCATTTCGTTCAGCATCGTTGCGAGGATTCGTCCGCCGGTGGCGCCTATGGGGTGGCCGAGCGAGATGCCGGAGCCGTTGACGTTCAGCTTGTCGCGCAGTTCGTCTTTGGCATCCCAGCCCCAGCCTTTCAACACCGCTAGCACTTGCGGCGCGAAGGCTTCGTTCAATTCCACCAGATCGATGTCCTTCCAGCTGAGCTTGTTGCGCGCGAACAGGCGCTCCACCGCCGGCACCGGGCCGATGCCCATGCGCGACGGATCGCAGCCCGCCGCGGCCCAGCCGACGAACCATCCCATCGGTTGAAGATCCAGTTC
>JBQCJO010000361.1:0-3875 GCA_051952735.1 Rhizomicrobium sp. | reverse complement strand
TGGTCGCCCATAGCCTGTCCGGCCGGCTGCTGTTGCTCACCATCCTTTATGTAATGCTGACACAGGTGGCGATTTTCGTGCCGTCGGTCGGGCGTTATCACCGCAGTCTTCTGGACCGGCAGGTGGAATCGGCGGAGATCGCAATTCTTCCGTTCACCGAGGCGACGAACGGATTGTCGCCGGCGTTGCGCGCGCAGCTTCTTACCCGCGCGGGCGCCATCGCCGTGCTGCTGCCGCGGCCCGACCAGCGCGAAATCTTTTTGTCGAACGAGACGCCGTCGAAGATCGACGTGACGATCGACCTGCGCAACGCCGGACTGATCTCCGACATGATCAACGGCATGGACTGCCTGTTCCGCGGCCATGCGCGCATTCTGCATGTGATCGCGCCGACGCGGATCAAGGGCGCGGAAGCAGTCGAAGTCATTCTCAACGAACGGCCGATCCACGCGCAGCTCAAATCCTACGCCTGGGGCGTGGTGCTTCTCGCACTCCTCATCTCGATCGTCACCGGCGTTCTGGTGTTCATCAGCCTCTATCTGGTGCTGGTCAGGCCCATGCGGCACATCACCCGCGCGATGGTGAATTTCCGCGCCAATCCGGAAGATGCGAGCCGCATCGTGACGGCTTCCACACGGCAGGATGAAATCGGCATCGCCGAGCGCGAACTGGGTTCGATGCAGCAGGACATCTACGCATCGCTGCATCAGCGCGCGCGGCTCGCAGCACTGGGAACGGCGGTGGCGAAGATCCAGCACGATCTGCGCAATATCCTCTCCAGCGCGCAGCTTGCGTCCGATCAATTGATGAAGAGCGAGGACCCGTCGGTGCAGCGGCTGGCGCCGCGTCTCGTGTCTTCCATCGATCACGCGGTGGCGCTGGCGACCAACACGTTGCGCTATGGCCGCGCTGACGAGCATCCGCCACAGCGCCGCAAGATCCGCGTGAAGCCGATTGTCGACGAGGCGTTTGAAGCCGCGCTGTCGGGCAAGGAGCGCGTTATCCCGGACGATCGCGTCGGCGAGACGATCGAAGCCGATGCGGACGCGGCGCAGCTCTTCCGCATTCTGCTCAATGTCTTGCGCAATGCGGGCGAAGCGTTGGCGGAAAAAGGCGGCACCATCACGGTTACGGCCACGCGGGAAGGCTCCGCTACCAATATCGATATTGCCGACAACGGAACGGGCATTCCGGAGAAGATTCGTGAACGGCTATTCCAGCCCTTTGCGGGAACAACGCGCGTGGGAGGCTCTGGACTTGGGCTTGCCATCGCGCGGGACCTCGCCCACGCGCATGGCGGCGATGTTGTATTGTTGAAGAGCGATTCCACCGGCACGCAGTTCCGCGTGACCATACCGGACCGGGAAGCATGAGCTGGAACCCATCCGTCTATCTCGCTTACGCCGACGAGCGCACGCGGCCCGCAGCGGACCTGCTCGCACGCGTGCCGAGCGAGAACCCGGCGCGTGTCGCCGATCTGGGATGCGGTCCCGGCAATTCCACCGGCCTGCTGGTGACACGCTGGCCGGATTCGCGGATCGAAGGTATCGACTCCTCGCCGGCGATGATCGAGACGGCGAAGCAGAGCGGCGTGAAAGGCGAGTTCGCACTGGCCGACATTGCTGCGTGGACGCCGGACGCAGCTTATGACGTGATCTTCTCCAACGCGACTTACCAGTGGCTGCCGGATCACGCGGCGCTACTGCCGCGTTTGATGAAGTTCGTCGCGAAAGGCGGGGTGTTCGCGTTTCAGGTGCCGAACAACCAATATGCGCCGTCGCATACGCTGATGCGCGATGTCGCCGCGCAAGGGCCCTGGGCCGAGAAGCTCGCCAATGTGCGCGGCATCTTCGTGGAGAAGGCGCAGACCTATTTCGCTATTCTCGCGCCCCATGCAGCGTCGGTGGACATCTGGATCACGGAATATCTGCATGTTCTGGACGGTGAGGATGCCGTGTTCAAATGGGTCAGCGGCACCGGCCTGCGGCCCTTCCTCGACGCGCTGGACGGCGTGGAGCGCGAGCGTTTCGCGACGGAATACAAGGCGCGATTGAACATCGCCTATCCGCGCCGCGCGGACGGCAAGACGTTGCTGCCGTTCTCGCGCCTCTTCGCGGTCGCCAAGCTTTAATCGCCGCGCGCATTTCCATCGCGCCTCGGGTCGGCTGCGCCGCGATAGCCACCGTTCACGCGTTCGATGATGTTCACGCCGCTCTGCTCGACCATCGGTTCGGCGACGTGATGGCCCATCGCTTCAAGCTGCGGGATGAGCTTCTCGGCCGCCGTATCCTTCTCGATCAGCGTCGGTGAATTGAGATTGACGACATGCGGTTCGGCCGCGGCTTCGGCCGGTGTCTGGTTTCCGTCGATCAGATTGATGATGGATTGCGCGGTGTAGTCGATGATGAGCGGTCCGCCAGGGGAGCCGGTGGCGATTTTGAATTTTCCGTCCTTGTCGAAAACGATCGTGGGCGACATCGCCGACAGCGGCCGCTTCTTCGGCGCGGGTGCGTTGGCCACGGGTTTTTCGTCGATTACCGGATCGAACGAAAAATCGGTGAGCTGGTTGTTGAGGATGAAGCCCTTGGCCATCAGCTTGGAGCCGAGGATGGATTCCACCGTCGTCGTCATCGCGACGGCTTCGCCAGAATCGTCCACGATGGACATGTGGCTGGTGCCTTGCGGCTGCGGCGAACGCTGCGGCGCGAAGTCGAGACTTGCGTGCTTCACCGGTGGCGTTCCGGCCTGTGCCTGTCCCATGTCCTTTGCAGGATCGATGAGCTTGGAGCGGTCTGTCGTGTATCCACGATCCGTCAGGCCATCCACCGGCACCGGAATGAAATCGGAATCGGCCATGTATTTCGCGCGGTCCGCGAAAGCGAGGCGGCTGGCCTGCGTGAACAGATGCGCCTGGCTGAGCGTTCCGGGCTGCAGATCCTTCGAGGGGAAACGCTCCAGCATGTCCAGAATCTGGATCACCGCGACGCCGCCAGAGCTCGGCGGTCCCATCGAGCAGAGACGATAGGTGCGATAGGTGCCGCACACCGCGGGACGTTCCTTCGCGACATAGTTCTTGAGATCGTCCAGCGTCATGCCCGCGGGATGGATCGGCGCATGCTGCACCTTGTCCACGATGGCTTGCGCGATCGGGCCTTCATAGAAGGCCTTCGGCCCGCCCTTCGCGATCAGCCGCAACGTATTCGCCAGTTCGGGATTTTTCAGGATTTCGCCTTCGGCGTAAGGCGAACCGTCCACCTTGTAGAGATAGGCGCGGATGTCCGGCATCTTCGCGAGCTGCGGATATTCGCGCAGCTCGGTCGCAAGCTTCTTGGGAACCGCAAACCCTTTTTCCGCGAGCGTGATGGCGGGTTCAAACAGTTTTGCCCAAGGCAGCTTTCCGTATTTCTGATGCGCGAGCCACAGCATCGCGACATCGCCCGGCACGCCGACAGACAATCCGCCGGGGATCGCCTCGCCATGGCCGAGCGGCTTGCCGTTCGCATCGAGGAACATGCCTGGTGTCGCCGATGCCGGCGCCATCTCGCGGCCGTCGAACGTCGTGACCTTCTTCGCCTTCGGATCGAACAGCACGACGAACGCGCCGCCGCCGATGCCGGTGGATTCCGGCTCGACCAATGTCAGCACCATTTGCGCGGCCACCGCCGCGTCCACCGCCGAGCCGCCTGCGCGCAGCATCTGCAAACCCGCATCCGTCGCGTATGGGCTGTCGGTGACGATCATGTGCTTTTTCGCTATCGGCGCGTCGGCAGCGCTTACACTGTTCGCTGTAAGCAGCAGGCCGAGCGCTATTGCACGAAGAAGGGGAAAACGCATTCTGTTCTCTTTCCGAATATCTGCGTGGAGCGTAGCGTCGC
>JBQCJO010000360.1:0-2254 GCA_051952735.1 Rhizomicrobium sp. | reverse complement strand
GCCGCCTGCAAGCCGGCATCGGAGGCGCCCGGCAATCTGGCGCCAATCCTGTGAAGATGGCCGGTCACGGTGTCGAAAGCGCCGGCGCCATCGCCGAGCAGCGCGTTGAGGCGCACCAAGGCGGCGCGGCGCAGAAACGCGGCATGGCCTGCCATGAAGCCGATGACACTGAGCCCGCAGACGACGATCAGGATTTGCGGCATCGTCAGAACTCCGTCCGGATGATGGCGCGCATGACAAGCGCGCCCAAGATCTCGGAGATCACGCAATAGGCCAACAGCGAACGGCCGAGTTCATCGGTAAGGAACCAGCGGGCATAGTCGGGATTCTGGGCGACGATGAGCGCGGCGACCAGCAAGGGAAGCGCGCCCAGAACCCAAGCGCTGAACCGGATCTGGGCAGTGTTCGCGCGCAACTCGCGCTCGATCGCGGCGCGCTTGCGCAAAAATCCCACCAGATTGCCCAGCGAATGGGTGAGCGAGCCGCCGAAGCGCATGTTGGCGGCAACGGCGGCCGCGAACAGACGCATCTCGTAAAGGCCGATGTCTTCGGCCGATTGGCGGATGGTCTCGGAGAAACCCGCGCCGTGGCCGATGCGCCGGAGGGTGGGCGTGAAGAATGCGACCAGGCGCGGCTGCGCGCCTTGGACGGCACGGGCAAAGGCGGTGGGCAGACTGTTGCCGATGATCAGCAACTGACGCACGCGATCGAAAAAGCCCGGCAGATGTTCGCCCAGCTCCGTAAGCCGGCGGCTCGCTAAGAGATTCACCGTCATCGAAGACGCCAGCACGACGAGCGCCGCACAACCCAGCGCACTTGCCCAACCGAACAGCGCGCCCATCGCCAGCACCAGAAGCATCAGGCTTGCGGCAAAGCCGAGAAACCGGGGCAGCGTCGGCTCCACGTCCAGAAGCCGCAAATCGCGCAGCAGGATGGAGGGAAGAAACCGCGCAAGATTGCGGCCCTCGCGCGCACCAGATTTTTCCTCGGCGCCATGGTCCACAAGCGCCTGCAGCCGGCGCAACATAGCGGCGCGCGCGCGATACACCGGCAGCACAACCCTGAGCGCGGCAACGACCGTCATCAGCAGGAACAGGATCCGCATCATCCGCGCGCATCCTTTCGGGTTTGCGTTTCCGAATGGAAACAGTCACGCAGCACGTAGACGCCGCCTTCGGAGCCCGCCACCTCGCAGATCGCCGCCACGCCGCGACTGGCATCGGAACGGCGCACGACATGAACGACAAGATCGATGGCGCTGGCGATAAAGCGGCGCACGGCGTTGAGGTCGGCGGAGAAGCCATGCATCCCCATGAGCATCTCCAGCCGTTCGAGTGCATCGCGCGGACCATTGGCATGGATCGTGGTCATCGAGCCGTCATGGCCCGTGCCCATCGCCTGCAATATCTCGATGGCTTCGCTAGAGCGCACCTCGCCCAGGATGATGCGGTCGGGGCGCATGCGCAGCGCATTGCGCATGAGATCGCGGGCGGACACTTCGCTGGCGCCATCGGCGGACGCCGGCCGCGTCTCCAGCCGCACGACATGGGATTTTTGCAGGCGCAGTTCGGCGGCATCTTCGATGGTGACCAGCCGCTCCTTAGGACCGACATAGGCGCTCAGCGCATTGAGCAGCGTGGTCTTGCCCGTGCCGGTGCCGCCACAAATCAGGATGTTTTTGCGCGCGTGAATGGCGGCGGCAAGATATTCGAGCATCTCGCGCGTCAGGGCGCCGCTGCGCGCCAAGTCGGCGCCGGACAGCGGCGTGCGCTTGAACTTGCGCACCGACAGGACGGGGCCTTCCAGCGCCACCGGCGGAATGATGACATGGACGCGCGAGCCGTCTGGCAACCGGCCATCCACATAAGGCGTGGATTCGTCGACCCGCCGGCCAATCGGACTGACGATGCGCTGGATGATGTTCATCAAATGGGCGGCATCGCGGAAACGGATCGGCGTTTCTTCCAGATTGCCGGCGCGTTCGACATAAACGCTGGTGGGACCATTGACGACGATGTCGTCGATGTCCGGATCTTCGAGAAAGGGCTGCAGCGGCCCCAATCCCTTGATCTCGTTCATCACGTCGTCGAGCAGGGCGGCGCGTTCGCGCTGGTTGAAGGCTGCGCCTTGCCCGGAGACCACCAGTCCGATCGCCGCCGCGATATGGCTTTGCAGCGCCGCGATCGGAATGGTGTCGGCGTGCAGCCCTTGTTGCTCCAGATGCTCTAGCGTCAGATCGAAGATGCGAAATTTG
>JBQCJO010000359.1:0-4021 GCA_051952735.1 Rhizomicrobium sp. | reverse complement strand
CGACTACGAGATGGGCAATAACGGCCATCACATCGGTCTCAAGAAGGGCTACTTCCCGGTGCCGCCGCTCGACAGTGCGCAGGACATGCGCGGCGAGATGCTGGCCGCGATGGGCGCCATGGGCGTGCCGATCGAAAAGCACCACCACGAAGTGGCCTCGGCTCAGCACGAGCTCGGCATGAAGTTCTCGCCGATCATCCAGGCGGCGGATAACGTGCAAATCTACAAATACGTGATCCACCAGGTCGCCAACGCCTACGGGAAGACGGTGACGTTCATGCCGAAGCCGGTTTACGGCGACAACGGTTCGGGCATGCATGTCCACCAGTCGATCTGGAAGGGCGGCAAGCCGCTGTTCGCCGGTTCGGGCTATGCCGACCTGTCGGACACTTGCCTCTATTACATCGGCGGCATCATCAAGCACGCCAAGGCGCTGAACGCTTTCACCAACCCGCTGACGAACTCCTACAAGCGTCTCATCCCCGGCTTCGAAGCGCCGGTGCTGCTCGCTTATTCGTCGCGCAACCGCTCCGCCTCGTGCCGTATCCCGTATTCGGGTTCGCCGAACGGCAAGCGCATCGAAGTCCGCTTCCCGGATCCGGGCGCGAACCCGTATCTCGCTTATGCGGCGCTGCTGATGGCCGGCCTCGACGGCATCGAGAACAAGATCCATCCGGGCGAGCCGATGGACAAGGATCTCAATGCCCTGCCGCCGGACGAGCTGAAGGAAGTGCCGACCGTGTGCGGCTCGCTCCGCGAAGCGCTCGACAATCTCGACCGCGACCGCGCGTTCCTCAAGAAGGGCGGCGTGTTCGCGGATGACTTCATCGACAGCTGGCTCGAGCTGAAGATGCAGGAGGTCTACACCTTCGAACACACGCCGCATCCGGTGGAGTTCAAGATGTATTATTCGGTCTGATCGGATCGAATGGAAAAACAAAAGGCCGGGAGTGATCCCGGCCTTTTTGCTTTTACGCCGCCGCCGCTTCCGGCTTGCCTTGCGCGCCGTCAACCGGCTTGCCAGGCAGCACGACATAGGCGCGCGCGCCTCTGCCCTGCTCGCTTTCGAGCCAGGCGCGGCCGCCATGCAGCTCGGTCAGGCCGCGTACGAGAGCTAGCCCCAGCCCCGTCCCACCACCTTGTCGGTCGTAACGATTGTCCACCTGGCTGAACGGCTTGAAGATCTTGTCCAGCTTGTCGCGCGGAATGCCGGGCCCGTTGTCTTCCACCATGAGCTGGAAGTCGCCGCTGCGCGAACGCGAGGAGACGACGCCGATGCGCCCGCCTTCCGGTGTGAACTTCACGGCGTTGGACACGAGATTGATGAGGATCTGTTTCAGTGCGCGCTCGTCCGCGAAAAGCTCCGGTGCGTCGGGGCTCACTTCGATGACAAGTTCCTGGCGGCGTTCGCGCGCCTTGACCGCGATGATCTTGAGCGCGGCTTCCAGTGTCTTCTTGGCTTCCAGCGGGCACGGTTCGATTTCCATGCGGCCGGCTTCGATCTTCGCCACGTCGAGCAGATCGTTGATGAGGCTGAGCAGGTGCGAACCGGAAGAATGGATGTCGCCCGCATATTCTTTGTAGCGCGGCGAGCCCGCTGGGCCGAAGCATTCCTTCTCGATGATTTCCGAGAAGCCGAGAATCGCATTCAGCGGCGTGCGAAGTTCGTGGCTCATGTTCGCAAGGAACGCGGTCTTGGAGGCGTTGGCGGTTTCCGCTTCAAAGCGCTTGCGCAGGGCTTCGTCGCGCGCCTCTTCCAGTTCGCGCGCCAGGTCTTCCACCTCGAAGCGCAGGCGGGAGTCCTCGTCGAGGCGGCGCGTCAGGCGGCGGCCGTCGAAGAATATCTGCGCCGCGAATGCCGGCACGAGCAAGCCGATGCCGAAATCGATCCATGCGCCCGCGAACACGAAGCGCAACATGCACAGCGTCGTCAGCGGCACCAGCGCCGCCAGGAACATGTCCATGTGGCTCGCGCGGCTGATGACGAGCCGTGACAGCACGCCGACGCTCACCGCGACGATGAAGACATGATTGAGGAGATTGCCCGGCTGCCACAGAATCCAGGGCATCAAGCCCCAGGCCACGCTGATGCCGATCTGCGCGCCAATGAAACGGGTGAACCAGGACTGAAGCTTGACCGCGTCGCCATGTGCGCGCGTATCGCGCTGATAGACCGTGGTGAGACGCGAAGCGGAGAACGCAACGGCGCCCACGATCACCGGCAAGCTCAACGCAAAGACGAGAGACTGGTTGCCCAGCCAACCGAAGCTGTACGACCCGATGAACGCCATGACCAGCGCCCACGCGGGCGAGACAAAGCGCGCCGAGTGAACGACTTCGGCAATCAAATCCAATTGCGATTTGAGAACGCGGACATCCGCCGTTCTCTGCACGCGCAAACGCTGACCGTAACCCACGGCGATACCCTGTTTTGCTTCCAACCCCCGGAAGGAGCGGGGGAAGTATTGCAAAGCGTTTCCTAAGATTTACTTAGAAATGCGGGTGAAACATCACGCCGAGGCGCGGCCACGCACGCGAAGTTCCGGCGCATTCGCTACCGGGAAGTAAACATGGGCGCGCGTGCCCTGCCCGACTTCGCTTTCGATCCACGCCTTGCCGCCATGAAGCTCTGCAAGGCCGCGCACCAGTGAAAGCCCAAGGCCCGTGCCGCCCGCGCTGCGGTTGTAGCGGTTGTCCACCTGGTTGAACGGCGTGAATATCTTCTCCAGCAGCTCGGTGGCGATGCCCGGACCGTTATCTTCCACGCACAGCTCGAAGCCGCCATCGGCCTTGCGGCCGTGGATGTCGATACGGCCGCCCTCCTGCGTGAATTTGATCGCATTGCCGATGAGATTGATGACGATCTGCTTCAGCGCGCGCTCGTCGGCGTAAGGCATCGGCGCATCGTCGGTGATATGCACGTTCAGCGTCTGCTGGCGCTCGCGCGCGCGGCCGGCGACCACTTTCACGGCATCGTCTATCGCGTGACGCGGATCGAGCACGACGGGGAACAACTCCATCTTGCCGGATTCGATTTTCGCGATATCAAGAATGTCGTTGATGATGCTCAGCAGGTGACTGCCGGAAGCGTTGATGTCGTGCGCGTAGTCCTTGTAGCGCTTGGTGCCCACGCCGCCCAACCGCTCGTTCGCAATGATGTCCGAGAAGCCCAGAATGGCGTTCAGGGGCGTGCGCAACTCATGGCTCATATTGGCGAGGAACGTCGTCTTGGAAGCGTTGGCGGCTTCGGCCTCGAAACGCTTGTGGATCGCTTCGTCATGTGCTCGGCGCAGGTCGATCGCCATGTCGTCGTTGGCGAAGCGGGTGATCAGCATGTTTTCGAACTGGTGGATCGCGATGAATGCCAGAAGCACCGTGTAGGCGAAGATAACCGGCAGCACGAAACCCAGCGCGTGCGCGGCGGCTCCTGTTGCGGTGAAGGCCCGCAGCGCACCCAGAACCACGATCGGCAGAACAGCGGCCAGATAGACGCCGAAATGCATCGCGCGCGACAGGCAATAGGCCCACAAGAGCCCCACGAACGGCATGATCACGAACACGTTGTTGGCGGCGTTGCCGTTCTGCCAGAACAGCCAGATCGTCGCGCCCCAAGTCAGTCCGATGTAGAACTGGAAGGCGATGAGCATCTGCAGCCATTTGCGTCCGTTCGCCGCATCGCGGCGCAACGCCCGGTAGAGCACGCCCGCGACAACGGAATTGAACAGGTGCAGCCCGACGACGAGAACGACACGCGCGATCGGAACGTCGCCAAAAGGGCTGTGAGGGAACAGGAACGGCGTGGCCGTCAGCAACGCCCATGTGGGGTTCATCCACATGGTCATCGGCAGGCTCTGGCCCATGACGTCGAGCTTGGCGCGCAAAAGGCGCGGCTCATCGCCCTCGGCCACCCTGGCAGCGGATAAAATCTGCGCGGTCATGCTGCGCGACGTCCCAGCGGCAGAGATTTGCCGTCCTTTCGCATCAAAGTCTAAGTAACGGGCGTTAAAAAAAGATGCTCTTG
>JBQCJO010000358.1:0-8556 GCA_051952735.1 Rhizomicrobium sp. | reverse complement strand
TCGATGATGTTGCGCAGGCGGCGGATGATGCGGTCGTCGTCGAGGATCGGTACGTCGTTCAGCGCGGCATCAATGCGGCCGTGGATCGTCTTGGCCGCTTCTTCGCCACCCTTCTGCTTCGGATCGTTGCGCACCGCGAACAATTCAACGAGCAGATTTGCGATATCTGGATTTCGGAACAGCGCCGTCTCGATGTAATCCTGACTGAAGTTGAACCCTGCCTGACGCAAATATTTCGCGGCCGTGCGCAGGATCGTCACATCGCGCCAGGGAAGACCTGCGGCGATCACAAGCTTGTTCAAGCCATCGCTTTCGGCGGCGCCGGACACCACCGCCTGGAACGCATCTTCCAGCGGCACCTTCTGAGTAGAGAGATCGGCGGGGCCGTCATCGGCCCGCTCCATCAGGAAGTCGAGCACCGCCGCATCGCCGTTCCAGCCATCGCTGGTCTCGAGCTGGATCGGATAGGAGTCTTCGGCGATCACGCGGAAGCCCAGATTCTCAAACACCGGCAGCGATGCCGAGAGCGGCAGCACCGAACCCAGAATGTAGAGCTTCAGGCGCACCGCATTGTGCGCATCGCGGGGCAGACGGTAGGCGCGGGCCTGAATGGGCGGATTGAGATCGGTGCGTGCCAGCGATTCCAGTTCGGTGAGATCGGTTACCGCCACTTCCGGCGGAAACGCGTCGCGGTAGCGCGCCGGAAAGCCGGTGGCATGGCGCTGGAACATGCGATGGCCGTCGGCTTCGCCATGCTTGGCCATGAGGGCGGCGGCAAAGCCATCGTCCCAGGTGCGGATCGCGTCGCGGATCTGCGCTTCGAGATCGTGCACATCCGCATGTGGGCGCGGGCCTTCATTGCGGCCCACGATGAAATGCACGCGCGCGAGTTGGGAGTCGTCCAACGTCGGCGTCGCTGCGGACATGCGCCCGTTGAAGGCTTTCGCGAGAATGGCGTGGATGCGTTCGCGCGAGCCGGTGTCGTAGCGGTCGCGCGGCACGAAGACGAGCGCGGAGACGAAGCGATCGAAGCGGTCGAAACGCAGGAACACGCGCACCTTGGGCCGTTCACCGAGTTGCAGAATGCCCATCGCCGTTGCGTAGAGCTCGTCCTCATTGACCTGGAACAGCTCGTCGCGCGGATAGGTATCGAGGATATGCGCCAGCGCCTTGCCGTCGTGGCTGTCCGGCGTAAGCCCGGCGCGCTCCTTCACATGGCGCACCTTCGCGCGCAGCAACGGAATTTCGCTGGGACGGCGGCTGTAAGCGCCCGAAGTGAACAGGCCGACGAAACGATGTTCGCCCACCAGCTTGCCGTCTTTGAACATCTTCACGCCGACATAATCCATGTGTACGCGGCGATGGATGACACTGCGTTCGTTCGACTTTGTGATGATGAGCGGTGTGGGCAACTTCAGGAACGCGGTGATTTCCGGCGTCAGCGTCGAACGGCTCTCGCCGCGTTGTACGACGCGCGCGCTCGCATCGGACAGCACGCCGAGCCCGGTGTCCGAGATCGGCTCCAGATGTCCGCCGTCTTTTTCGTTGTAGGTGTAGTCGCGCGCGCCGAGGAAGGTGAAATGGTTGTCACCGAGCCATTCCAGGAATGCGATGCTTTCGTTCAGCTCTTCCGCACCCGCATTCGATGGGTTGGCCTTCAGCGACGCGATGGTGTCGGCGAGATGCGCCTGCATCTTCTTCCAGTCGCGCACCGCAAGGCTCACCTGCGCGAAGACACTTTTGACATTCTCGATGATCGATGCGGCCCGTTCGCCTTCGACGATGCTGTCCAGCACCATCACGATCACGCTCTCGCGGATTGCATCACCCTTGCCGCGCGCACCGCTCGCATCACGGGCCACTTGCACAATCGGATGAAACAGCGCGTGCGCGCGCAATCCCTGCGCGGAAAGCACCGCGGTCAGCGAATCGAACAGGAACGGCATGTCGTCGTTGACCGCGATCAGCACGCTTTCGGTGCGCGCGCCGCTCTCGTCCTGGGCGTTGAAGGAGAAGATATCGACCAGCGTCTCGCCGATCTTGCGCTTTGCGGAGTGGGTAAAGGCGAACGAGGCGAGTGCCGCCAGCGATTCCGGCGCATAGCGCGTGACGTCTTCGGGCGGCGCGCCCGCGAACAGCGCATCGTAGAATCCGGTCATTGCCGGATCGTTCGCCTTCAGCAGCTTTCGCCCGGCGGCGATGCGGCTTCGCGCATTGGTCTGATCGGCTTGCGATGCGTGGGCTGCGTCGGCGGAATCGCCGCCGGCGTCTTTCAGGGCTTTAGAGCTCATGGTTTTCCATAGAATGGGCGCGGAACATCGCGAGAGGAACGCGGCACGCAAGCTTGGCAGCGATGCAAAACAATGGCGTTAACACCGGCTGATTTGCGGTTTGCAACTTAGGCCCGGAATGAACCCGCCGGAAGGCGGAAATATGGCTTAGGCCACGGAAATCCGGGGCATTTCGGCGCTTCCGGGAACGGCAGTTTCGCGTCGCTCCATCCAGAAAATTGCGCCGCCCACGCAGGCGAAGGCAATAAGCACAAAAGCCGCCGCCAGCGGACCTTCCGGAAGTGGCCGCAGCACCGCTGCAAAGGCGCAAAGCCCTGCAACCGGCGCAAGGAAGGCCAGCGAAATTTCGCGCGTGCGCAATGTCGCAATCATGAGCACCGGAATCGAAACCGCGAATGCGGCTAGCATCATGGGCGAGGTTTCCGGCCCAAGCGCCAGGAACGCGCCGGCGCCCCAGGCGAAGCCGGAGTAAACGGCGATGGCGTTCAGGTCATATGCAAACTCGCGCAGGATTCCGCGCTCGAACGGTTGCTGGATCGCGCGTGCATAATTACGCGCCATCGCCCCCACACCGATCAGGACGAGGATAAGCCATGCAGCATGTTCTGCGATCGGCATGGTCCCGCGGGCCACGATGACGGTCGCCAGTGCCGCGACCGCAAGAGCGCCTGCCGCATAAGCGGTGCGTCCCAGAAGATTGGCGAGCAGCGCCGTCTCACGCGCTTCGTCGTGCAATAGCGCAAGCTGTGCGAGGCTTGGTTTTGCTGGTGCGATGGTTTCGCGTGCCAGGTTCTCACTTGCGCGGGCGGGCGAATGCATGGGAGCGGCCATGGGAATCTCGCAAATATGAGCCGTGCCCACGCTCGGCTCTCAGCCTTAAGAATGTGTTAATCACGCTTAACGGGCTGATTCGTTCCTGATTTTGCTGTGACTTTGGGCCGATGCGAAGCGCCATTCTCTACGATCTGGAATACACGGCCTGGGAAGGCTCAATGGCCGCCAAATGGCTCCGGCCGGGGGAGTTCCGGGAAGTGGTGCAGATCGGGGCGGTGAAGCTGGACGCCGAAACGCTCGAAACCATCGGCGAATTTGGCGTGCTGGTACGGCCGCGCATCAACAAACGTCTCTCATCCTATTTCGAAACGCTGACCGGCATCACCAATGCGATGCTGGAAGTGCATGGCGCCGATTTCCGCGACGCTTATGAGCGGTTCGTCGCGTTCGCCGGTGAAGGGCCGATCGTTTCGTTCGGCCGCGACGATCGCGTGCTCACCCACAATCTGTCGCTCTACGCAATCCACGGCGCGCCGCCCTTGCCGCCGCATCGCAATATCACTTCATGGCTGAACGACTGCGGCGTAGCAACGAGAGGGTTGCATGCCTGCGACATCGCGCAGGCATGCGGCGGCGAGTTTCACGGCCGCGAGCACGATGCATTGGAAGACGCGCGCTCGCTCGCGGTCGGAGCGCGGGCACTGATCGCGCGTGGCGCACGCAATCTGTTCTTGGACGAACCATCATGATCGGAGCTGACCGCGTCATCCGCTTGCTGAAGCTGAAGCCGCATCCCGAAGGGGGACATTTCCGCGAAAGCTTTCGCGACAAGGGCAAGCGTGCCCATTCCACCGCGATCTATTTTCTGTTGCGGAAAGGAGAAGCTTCGCGCTGGCACAAGGTCGATGCCGCTGAGGTGTGGCATTGGTATGGCGGAGCACCGTTGGAACTTCTCATCGCAAAAGATCATCGAAGCCCAAAGCGTCACATTCTCGGCGGCGATCTTGCGAAGGGGGAGCGCCCGCAGATCGTGGTTCCAGCCGGGTATTGGCAAGCCGCACGCAGCAAAGGTGCGTATACGCTGGCCGGTTGCACGGTGGCGCCGGGCTTTCTGTTCGAGAAATTCGTGCTGGGCGAAATGCCTAGTGCCTGGAAAAAATCGAGCCCAAAGCACGCGCGATCGCACGCGAGGACGCGCGGCCGGCATAACCGCGCGCGGGATTGAAGGTCACCGTCAGTGTGCGCGCTTTCAGTGAAAGCGTCGGCTTGCCGGAAAGCGCGATCACCACCGCATCGACGCGGCGGGACAGAATCTCGCGTCCGCCGGCGCTATAGCTGAAGCGGTCAAGCCCGCGAACGGCGTTCTCCATCGTATCGAAAGCAAAGCTGCGGGCGGCGCCATTGCTCGTCAGCGTCGGCCAGTCCGCCGAAACGCTGAGGCGCAGCCCGCGCATATAAGCGAGGTGCTGCGATTCATCCTCGGCCGCGTTTTGCATATCCGACAGCGAAACATTCGATGGCGCGAGCACCGTCGCATCGCCGGTGCGCACTGCCGGAAGTCCGGTCGGTGCGGAGTCCGTGTAGAGCGTCATGCCGCCCCAGCCTGCGACTTGCAGCACCGTCTCGCCGGAATCGTATTTCAGGATGCGTCCGCCGAGCGATGCGTGCCCGGCATAGAGCACGAAGACCTCAGGACTGTTGTCGAAGCGCAGCAGATAGTTGTCGCCATCGTTCACCAGTGTAAAGCGCACGGCATCGCCGGCGAGATAGATGCCGGGCTTGATCTGTCCGATGCGCTCCAGCGAAAGTTTGCCGCCGAAATTATCCTGCGCGCGCGCTGGAACTAATGCGCCCGCGAGAAGGAGCGTCAGAATGGCAATGAAAACCCTGGCCATTGCGCCGGCTGTTTCTCTTTGTATCCGCCTCTCGCACGGGGACGTCCCGCGCACGCCCCCTCAGGCCCGGCGCAATATTAAAAACGAATAGGGCAATATTAAGGAGTGAAAATCTACAGATCGTCAAAGCGCCCACCGCGGCCTTTGCCTTGCGCGAAGCGGGCCGCGCCTTTCGCGGCTTCGCCGCTGCGCAGAGTCGCTAAACCATGTTTCATCTCATTTGCCATCGCATGGCCGTAATCGAGATCGAACTGTTCGTATGCGGACGATCTGTCGCCAGTCATGCAGGCTTGCGGGAACCGCGCGATTTCCTGTGCCAGCTTTTCTGCTTCGCTGCGCGCCATACCCTTCGGCACGACGCGATTGGCAAGTCCGAAGGATAGAGCTTCCTTCGCATCGACAGCGCGTCCGGTCAGGATCATGTCGAGTGCGCGGCTCTGTCCGATGAGGCGCGGCAGGCGTACGGTCCCGCCGTCAATCAGCGGCACGCCCCAGCGCCGACAGAACACACCGAACACCGCATCCTCTTCGGCGACGCGCATATCGCACCACAAGGCGAGCTCCAGTCCGCCTGCCACGGCGTAACCCGCCACGGCAGCGATCACCGGCTTGGAGAGCTGCATCCGAGTCGGCCCCATCGGCCCGTTCGCCGCCAGCGCAGGAAACGCTTCGGGATCGATCTGGGTGACTTGGTTGCCACGGCCGTCGGCCACGCCCTTCAGATCGGCGCCGGCGCAGAAGGTGCCGCCTTCGCCGCAGAGGACGGCGACGCGCGCATTGTTATCGTTCTCGAATTCGACGAACGCGGCGGCAAGCGCATCGGCGGTGGGCCGGTCCACCGCATTGCGCGCCGAAGGCCTGTTTATGATGACGATGGTCACGGGACCGTCGCGCTCCACGCGCACGAGCGGACTGTCGCTCCTATTGTCGCTCATCGGCCTTTCTCCTTGGCAGCGGGGGCAAATCTGACTAAACCACCGCCAAAATATCCAGCCTTCGCTCTCTCTGCGTGAGGATCCCCCTGTGACCAGCAATCTCGACAGCTTCAAATCCCGCCGCTCGATGACGGTGGGCGGAAAAACCTATGCCTATTTCAGCCTCGCCGCCGCGGAAAAGGCCGGTCTCAAGAACATTTCGAAGCTTCCCTATTCGATGCGCGTCCTGCTTGAGAACCTCTTGCGCCACGAAGACGGCAAGACGGTGAAGGCCGAGGACATCAAGGCTGTCGTGTCATGGCTGAAGGATCGCAAATCCGATCGCGAGATCGCATTCCGTCCCGCGCGCGTGCTGATGCAGGATCTTACCGGCGTTCCGGCGGTGGTCGATCTGGCGGCGATGCGCGATGCGATGAAGGCATTGGGCGGCGATGCGGAGAAGATCAATCCGCTCGCCGAAGTCGATCTCGTCATCGATCATTCGGTGATGGTGGACAATTTCGGCACGCCACGTTCTTTCAAGCAGAACGTCGTCATTGAATACGAACGCAACACTGAGTGTTATCAATTTCTGCGCTGGGGTCAGCAGGCCTTCGCGAATTTCCGCGTCGTGCCGCCGGGCACGGGAATCTGTCATCAGGTCAATCTCGAATATCTCGCGCAGACGGTTTGGACGCGCAAAATCAAGGAAGGCAAGAAGACGGTCGAATACGCTTTCCCCGACACGCTGGTCGGCACCGACAGCCACACCACGATGGTGAACGGTCTTTCGGTTCTGGGTTGGGGCGTGGGCGGCATCGAGGCGGAAGCGGCGATGCTGGGGCAACCGATCTCCATGCTTATTCCGGAAGTCATCGGCTTCCGCGTGTCGGGCAAGCTGCGCGAAGGCGTCACCGCGACGGATCTCGTGCTCACCGTCACGCAGATGCTGCGCAAGAAGGGCGTTGTCGGAAAATTCGTGGAGTTCTACGGACCCGGTCTCGACGAGATGGCGCTGGAAGATCGCGCCACCATCGCGAACATGGCGCCGGAATATGGCGCGACCTGCGGCTTCTTCCCGATCGATGCGGAAACTGTCCGTTATCTGAAAGCTACCGGCCGCAAGGCGGCGCGCGTCGCGCTCGTCGAGAAATATGCGAAGGCGCAGGGTCTCTTCCGCACGAAGAAATCGCCGGATCCGGTGTTCACCGACACGCTCTCGCTTGATCTTTCCACGGTTGAGCCGAGTCTCGCCGGCCCGCGCCGCCCGCAGGACCGCGTTTCGCTGGCCAACGCAGCGGGCGAATTTGCGTCCGCGCTGATCGATACCTTCAAGAAGGAAAACGAGGCGCAGAAGCGCGTGAAGGTCGAAGGCACGGAATACTCCATCGGTCACGGCGATGTCGTGATCGCGGCGATCACGAGCTGCACGAACACCTCAAATCCCAATGTGATGATCGGTGCGGGCCTGCTCGCGCGCAATGCGGTGAAGATGGGTCTTACGGTGCAGCCCTGGGTGAAGACATCGCTGGCGCCCGGAAGCCAGGTCGTCACCGATTATCTGGCGAAAGCCGGACTGAACAAGGCGCTCGACAAGCTGGGCTTCGATCTCGTCGGTTACGGCTGCACCACCTGCATCGGCAATTCCGGCCCGCTGCCGGAAGCCGTCGGCAACGCGGTTACCGAAGGCGACCTCGTCGTCGGCGCCGTGCTCTCGGGCAACCGCAACTTCGAAGGCCGCGTGCATCAGCAGGTGCGCGCAAACTATCTTGCCTCGCCAATGCTGGTCGTCGCTTATGCGTTGGCCGGTTCGCTCAATGTCAATCTGACTCGCGATCCGCTCGGCTACGACAAGAAGAACAACCCGATCTATCTGAAGGACATCTGGCCGTCGCCGAAGGAAATCGCCGAGACGATCCGCAAGGCCGTCACGCCCGCTTCGTTCCGCAAGCGTTACGCCAACGTGTTCGAAGGCGACTCCAACTGGAAGAAGGTCAAGGTCAAGAAAGGCCAGACCTATCAGTGGGACATCGGCTCGACCTATGTGCAGCATCCGCCTTATTTCGAAGGCATGGGTGTGAAACCCGCGCCGGTCGAGGATGTGAAGGGCGCGCGTGTATTGGCGCTGTTCGGCGACAGCATCACAACCGACCACATCTCGCCCGCAGGCTCCATCAAGGCGTCATCGCCGGCAGGTGTTTATCTGCAGGAACATCAGATCCGCCAGCAGGACTTCAATTCCTACGGCTCACGCCGCGGCAATCACGAAGTGATGGTGCGCGGCACGTTCGCCAACATCCGCATCCGCAACGAGATGATGGGCGGCAAGGAAGGCGGCAACACGATCTTCTATTCCGAGCAATATCCGTCGGGTCAGGAGATGTCGATTTTCGACGCCGCCATGGCCTATCACAACGATGGCATGCAGACGGTCGTCGTCGCCGGTAAGGAATACGGCACCGGTTCCTCGCGCGACTGGGCGGCGAAGGGCCCAAAGCTTCAGGGCGTGCGCGCGGTCATTACCGAAAGCTTCGAGCGCATCCATCGCTCGAATTTGATCGGCATGGGCATCGCGCCGTTCTGTTTCGAGCCGGGAAAAACGCGCAACGATTATCAACTCACCGGCCGTGAATCGATCGACATCCCGGGCCTCTCCGGAAAGCTGACGCCGCGCATGAAGGT
>JBQCJO010000357.1:0-3821 GCA_051952735.1 Rhizomicrobium sp. | reverse complement strand
GCAAGGATCGTGATGAGCGCGGTCGTCAGCGGGACCGGCCTGTCGATGCCGTTCATACGCCCGCCCCCGAGCGAATGTCTCTGACGGGCTTATAGCGGGATTCGGCGATAGGGCGGAGGCGCCGCCGGCATTACCCGGCGGCGCCTCGCGCATGGCTGATGTTGGGCTTATTGCTGGCCGTTCTTCATCTGCTCGTGGCGGGCTTTGCGTTCGGCGATCTTCTGCTCCACGGCCTGCTTCTGGTCCGGCGTGAGAGCGTCGAATTGCGCCTGCATATCCGCCTTGAGTTTCGCCTTGTCGGCATCGCTCATGGCGTCGAACTTGGCGCGCATGGTTTGCATCTGCGCGTGGCGCTGGTCATGGCTCATGGACGACCAGTCCACGCCGCCGGCCTTCTGCTGCTCCATGTACATGGCGCGCTGCTCGGGCGTGAAGAAACCGCGCATGCCGCCGCCATGGTCCTGCGCGAACGCGGAGGCCGGGGCTGCGAGAATCAGGGCGGAAAGGGCGAGGGTGGAAAAACGCATATTGGAATACTCCAACGACGATAATGCGCTCCTCCAAAGGCGTCTCTGGCGGGCATTTGTGGCGGCGTCAAGGCGCAGTTGAAGCGCCCCGGCCCATCGCCTAGAAGTCGCCCGGCCCGCCGGTCCCGCCTTACGGAGATTTCACGCCATGACCGCCATTATCGACATTACCGGCCGCGAGGTTCTGGACAGCCGCGGCAACCCGACCGTCGAAGTGGAAGTGCTGCTGGAAGACGGCTCGCTGGGCCGCGCCATCGTTCCCTCCGGCGCTTCGACCGGCGCGCATGAAGCGGTGGAACTTCGCGACGGCGGCAAGCGCTACGGCGGCAAGGGTGTCGAGAAAGCCGTCGCCGCGGTGAACACCGAAATCTTCGACGCGATCTCGGGCATGGACGCCGAAGACCAGACGCGCATCGACCGCATCATGATCAAGCTGGACGGCACGCAGAACAAATCGCGGCTTGGCGCGAATGCCATCCTCGGTGTCTCGCTGGCGCTGGCGAAGGCGGCGGCGATCTCGCTCGGCCAACCGCTCTATCGTTATGTCGGCGGGCCGATGGCGCATGTCCTGCCCGTGCCGATGATGAACATCATCAATGGCGGCGTGCATGCCGACAATCCGATCGACTTCCAGGAATTCATGATCATGCCTGCCGGCGCGCCGACCTTTAAGGAAGGCCTGCGCATGGGTGCCGAAATCTTCCACACGCTGAAGAAGGGCCTGCACGACGCCGGGCACAACACCAATGTCGGCGACGAAGGCGGTTTCGCCCCGAACCTGAAAAGCGCCGACGAAGCGCTCGGCTTCATCATGAAGTCCATCGAGAAGGCCGGCTACAAGCCAGGCGAGGACGTCTATCTCGCCCTTGATCCCGCTTCGACCGAATTCTTCAAAGACGGCAAGTATGTCCTTGAAGGCGAGGGCAAAACGCTGTCACCCGACCAGATGGCGAAGGTCTATGAAGACCTCTGTAAGCGCTACCCGATCATCTCCATCGAAGACGGCATGGCCGAAGACGACTGGGCCGGCTGGAAAGCGCTAACCGACGCCATCGGCAAGAAGGTGCAACTCGTCGGCGACGATCTCTTCGTCACCAATGTGAAGCGCCTGAAACAGGGTATCGAGAAGCACACCGCCAACGCCATTCTCATAAAGGTCAATCAGATCGGGTCCTTGACCGAGACTCTTGAGACCATAGATATGGCCAACCGCGCGTCCTATCGCTCGGTGATGAGCCACCGCTCCGGCGAGACGGAAGACACCACCATCGCTGACCTCGCGGTCGCGACGAACTGCGGTCAGATCAAGACGGGCTCGCTCGCCCGCTCCGACCGGCTTGCGAAATACAACCAGCTTCTGCGCATCGAGGAACGTCTGGGCGACCAGGCGGTCTACGCCGGACGGAGCGTCCTGCGCGCCTGACGCGTTGGAAAGACACGAGACAGATCCATGGCCAAGAAAAACAAATTCAAGCCGGAAGCTTATGCTGCGCCCACGAAGGACACCCGCTATGAGGGAACTTTCGAGGTGCTGATACCAATTCCGGGCCGCGTGAAGCCGGCGCGCGCCGCCGGCCAATTCCCGACGCAGAAAGCCGCCGAGGACTGGATCCACAGCCCCGAAGGCATCGACATGATCGAAGAGATCTTCGCCAAGGGCGGCGCCTGAGGCGCACGTTGAATTCGTAAACGTCGCGCGGAAGCAATTTACTTTTTCGAATCCGAGGCTTGAGCTTCGCTTTTAACTTGACCGACCGAATCAGTGTGTGATTCGTTGGCCGGATGCGAATCAGGCGAAGTGTGCTGCGTTTTTTCGGCGCGTCGGTCATCCCGGCGATCTGCTCGGCCGTCATCGCCTATTTCGGCTACTACGCCATCAGCGGCACGCGCGGCTATCACGCCTACGCAAATGTCAGCGCCGAACTCGCGACTCGACAACAAGCGCTCGCGTCGGTGCGCGGTGAAAGAATCCGTCTGGAACATCGCATCGGGCTTATCGAAAAAGGCGACCCCGATACGATCGAGGAAGTCGAGCGCGAGCAGCTTCTTGGCAGCACCCCCGGTCAGGTTGCAGTGCCGCGCGAAAGGCACTGAATCCCGTAGGGATTCCGAATTTTCTGACAATCCGTCACGGCTTGCTAAACTGCGGCTCCCTTGCCAAAACCGGGCTCTGCCCGGCTGGGCATGACAGGAGCTTTTGAATGGCTAGTGCCAAGCCGGCGGCGCAATCCGCGCAGAGCGTCAGCGCCGATCTGCAAAAGAAATTCTATCACGACATGCTTCTGATCCGCCGCTTCGAGGAGAAGGCGGGTCAGCTTTACGGCATGGGCCTCATCGGCGGCTTCTGCCATCTCTACATCGGTCAGGAAGCCGTCGTCGTCGGCATGCAGGCGGCGCTCAAGAAGGGCGACCAGATCATCACCGCCTATCGCGACCACGGCCACATGTTGGCCACCGGCATGGATGCGAAGGGCGTGATGGCGGAACTCACAGGCCGCGCGACGGGTTATTCCAAAGGCAAGGGCGGCTCGATGCACATGTTCAGCGTCGAGCAGAACTTCTATGGCGGCCACGGCATCGTCGGCGCGCAGGTGCCGATCGGAACCGGTCTCGCATTCTCCAACAAGTACAAAAAGAACGGCGCGGTATGCGTCACCTATTTCGGTGACGGCGCGGCGAACCAGGGCCAGGTTTACGAGAGCTTCAACATGGCGGAGCTCTGGAAGCTTCCCGTGATCTATGTGATCGAGAACAACCAGTACGCGATGGGCACCAGTGTCGAGCGGTCCAGCGCGGAAACCGATTTCTCCAAGCGCGGCGCATCGTTCAACATTCCGGGCGAGCAGGTGGACGGCATGGACGTCGAAGCCGTCTACGCCGCCGGCCAGAAAGCCGCGCAATATTGCCGCGAAGGCAAAGGCCCGATCATTCTTGAAATGAAGACCTATCGCTATCGCGGCCACTCGATGTCGGATCCTGCGAAGTATCGCACGCGCGAGGAAGTGCAAGAGGTGCGCGAGAAGCGCGATCCCATTGAGCATTACGGCGCGCGCATGACCGAGCGCGGCACGGCGAAAGACGAAGATTTGAAGGCGATGGACAAGGATATCCGCTCCATCGTGAACACCGCCGCCGAATTTGCGCAGGAAAGCCCCGAGCCCGCCGCCGAAGAACTCTACACGGACGTGCTGGCATGACCCAGATTTTGATGCCCGCGCTGTCGCCCACCATGGAAGAGGGCAAGCTCGCCAAGTGGCTCGTCAAGGAAGGCGATACGGTGAAGTCCGGCGACAT
>JBQCJO010000356.1:0-3007 GCA_051952735.1 Rhizomicrobium sp. | reverse complement strand
TGAAGGACCCGGAAACCAAATCCATCATCATGATCGGCGAGATCGGCGGCAGCGCCGAAGAAGACGCAGCCGACTTCCTGAAGCACAACAAGATCAAGAAGCCGACCGTCGGCTTTATCGCGGGCGTCACCGCGCCGCCGGGCCGCCGCATGGGCCACGCCGGCGCCATCATCTCCGGCGGCAAGGGCGACGCGAATTCCAAGATCGAAGCGATGAAAAGCGCGGGCATCCGCGTGTCGCCGAACCCGGCGGCACTCGGTACGACCTTGGTGGAATTGCTGAAAGGCTGATCAGCTTTTCTTTGTTGTGTCGGGCGGCGCGACGGTCGTGTGCTGGGAATACCAGGCGTGCCACGCGCCGTTCGCATAATGGAAGACATCCACCGACACCTGACCGAAGCCCGCATCGGTGACGATGGCGGCATCGCCATGCACGACGACTTTCATATTCGGTGACGGCGGCGGAATGGTCTGCGGGCCTTTCGCGGCGATGCTTTTCGCCAATGCGATGATGTCCGCCTTCGGACGCGGCACGCCTTTGGTGTTCACCGACACGTAGTCACTGTCGAGCAGCGTGTTCAGATAGGCTTCGTCGCCGTTCAGGAACGCCTGCACCCAATGGGCTTCCACGGCTTTGATGCCTGCCTCCGTCATCTGTGCTTCATCCGCCCCTTGCGCCAAAGCCGGGCAAATCGCGAACGCACAGATGCTCATCCCCAATGCCAGTATTTTCATCATCACGTCCTATCGTCTTGCAGCATAACGATAAAATCTGAAATGTGACGTGCGCCAATCACATCGTCGTCACAGCAATTACATCCGCGATGGCACCAATTCCCCATCCCCTGCGTTCATTGGCGCAGGGGGACAGGATCATGCGCAAAATTGCTGTTTTGTTTGTCGTTTTAACCTTGGGCGGCTGCGGCACATTCGGATCGTCCGAGCCGTCTGTCTATGTGGTCTTCTTTCCGGACCGTCAGACGACGTTGACCGCCGACGGCGCGGACATCGTTCATCGCGCCGCGTCCGATGCGAAGATCAAGGGCATGGAGCTGGTGCAGATCACCGGCCCCAGCACCAAAATCGCGCCGGGCTACGATCCAAGTCTCGCCGAGCCACGCATGGCGGCGGTGGAAGCGGCGCTCGTCGATGGCGGCGTTTCGAAGGATCGTCTGGCGCGTGCTTCGCTCACCACCACGGACGTCAACGTGAAAGCCGATCCGAGCGGCGCACAACGCGTGGAAATCAGACTGGTCGACAGGCCGGCGGCTTCGCCTACGGCGTCGTAAGCGCAGCTTTAATGACGCCGACCATTTGATTCTCCGGTATGCGTGCAAGCTCCGGCAGCGTCTTGCCGCTGTCGATAAGCTTGCCCATCACGAACCATGCGGCGCAGTAAGCCTCGCGTTGCATG
The DNA here is from genome assembly GCA_051952735.1 of Rhizomicrobium sp. Lineage (GTDB taxonomy): Bacteria > Pseudomonadota > Alphaproteobacteria > Micropepsales > Micropepsaceae > Rhizomicrobium. The sequence continues at coordinate 1,594 of JBQCJO010000356.1, read as the reverse complement.
CCATTGTTGCCTTGGCCGAATGTGTATTTCATCGCGATCTCGCGTCCGCTCTTGTCAAGATCCGGAACGATGTCTTTCAACACGGCGTCTTTCTTGGCGACGCAATTGGGCCACCACGTCGTGTCGTTCGGCATCGACGTATAGGCGCTGTCCGGCAAGCCCGGCACCGCGCGTTGCGACACGCGCATCGCCAGGCCTTCGGTGAACATGGTTTCGCCGATCGGTGCGCCGAACGAATTCTTTGCCTGAATGAGCTGCAGGTGAATGGAATGCGTCAGCTCATGCGCGAGGATGATCTTCAGATCGATGTTCTCGACCGATGCGAGAATGGTCGCGGGCTTGCCATCCATCGGCGGGATGGTGAAAGCGTTGTTGTCGAACTGGCCGACATAGAGAACAAGACGTGTGTGGATCGGATCGTTTGCGGTGCCGAGAATCTCATTGTCCTTCGCGAACATTTCGCGCGCGGTTGCTTCCGCCGTCTTTTCCAGCGCGCCGAGCTTCGGAACCAGCGCGGGATATCTGCTCCAGGCGTCATCCAGCAGCTTGCGCGCCATCGCATCGCCATCGGGTCCCGGCGGCACTGCCGCCAAACCGTCTTCCGCCTGCCACAGCTTGAAGCGCGCCTCCGCATCGATCAGCTTGGCGGTGGCATGCGCGTAGAACGTCTCGAACTTGCCGACGCGGTTGTCGATGTCGAGCACATGGTCGGCGGCGAAAGCGGGGGATGCGAGCAGCAGCAAAGCGGCCGCGCAGAACGGCAGGCGAAAGCTCATGGGCCTCTCCGAAAATCCAGCCCGGATGGACCGGCGACTGGCCTTACATGTGGTGGGGGATTGGGGCTTCAAGGCGGTGCCTCGAAACCGTCAAAAGTAAATCACATATTAACCGTGTGGGCCCTTGATAGGGCTGGGAAAGGCCGTGCATTCGTTTCGCGAATGCGTTAAGCCCACACCCCTTCGCAGGCGCGGAAGAAGCGCGTCGGGCTTCCAGGAACGGGCGGCCAAAATCCGCTCCAAGTCATTGAAATGACAAGTCAATCTCCTTCAAACCGTCTCGGCAGGGCCTCCAATGAGATCCTCGAGGCGACCTCCTTCCTGTCCGGCGCCAACGCGCAATTCATCGAGCAGCTCTACGCCCAGTATCAGGAGAACCCAGACGCGGTGGATCCCTCCTGGCGGCAGTGGTTCGCCGAGCTGGGCGAACGCGGCCTAAACGCGACGCAGCTGGGCCGCGGACCCGCATGGCGGCGCGACGCGAAGCTCGATCTGGAATCGGACGACACCGTCGGCGCGCTCACCGGCCACTGGCCGCAACGCAAAGGCGCCGGCGCGAGCGACGCCGATGTCCACACCGCCGCACACAAATCCATTCGCGCGATCCAGATGGTGCGCGCCTATCGCATGATCGGTCATCTCGCGGCCGATCTCGATCCCTTGAAGATCGTGCAGCGTGCACCGCAGCCGCAGCTCGATCCGGCGTTCTACGGCTTCCACGCCGAGGACATGGATGCGCCGGTTTACATGGACGGCGTGCTGGGCCTTGCCACCGCCACGCCGCGCCAGATGGTCGATATCCTGACGCGCACCTATTG
>JBQCJO010000355.1:0-6039 GCA_051952735.1 Rhizomicrobium sp. | reverse complement strand
CATCGCGCTGCGTTTCTCCGATTTCCGCTGGGTGTGGATCGCGCGCGTGCTGCTCACATTCGGGATGAGCTGCTCGCTGACGCTCGGCATCTACATGATGCAGAGTTATATCCATCCGGCGCTGAGCGCCGCGGAAGCTACCTTGCTCGCGCCGAAGCTCTATCTTGCCGCCGCGCCGCTCAGCATGCTGTCGACGATCGTCGCCGGGCGGCTTTCGGACAGGCTGGGACGGCGAAAGCCGTTCGTCATTGCGTCATCCCTGATCCTGGCAGCGTCGTTCGTCATTCCCATCGTTTCGCCGACGCTGCCCGCGTTGTTCATACAGGCCGCGGTCTCGGGGCTCGCCTATGGCATCTTCATTCCCATCGACCAGGCGCTGTTCATCGATGTGCTTCCCGATGCGAAGAGCGCCGGCCGCGATCTGGGCGTCGCGCAACTGGGATTCAATCTGGGACAGGCGATCGGCCCCATCGCGGCCGGCATCGTGGTGAGCATGACGGGCGGATATTTGGGCGTGTGGGTGACGGGAATCGTGGTCGTTTCGCTCGCCGCGCTCGCGATATTGCCGGTGAAAGGCGCGCGCTGAACTGCGCCCGGTTCGCAGCGCCGTCGAGATCAATAGGCGCGTTAGCGTCGCCTATGTGGACGTCAAACCTATTTGCTCTTTGACGTAGACGGTTTTGAAGTCGCTAGTTTCCAATCGACTGCGAGTTCCACGAATGAGAGTTGAGGCCCACCAGCGCCAACGGTCGGCACCCATACCGATTTCATTTCGCTTCTCCGTCGCGCAGCCGATAGATGATCTGCTGGGAGAGAACCTTGATCATTTCCACAAGTTGAGGGCGCACGCGCGCGTAATATTCCGGCGAACATGTAAGAGCAGGATGACTGCTGCGCAGCGATGTGACGGCGTGAATTGTATTGCGATCGGTTCGTTCGACGTCTTCGCTAAGGACGATGCCATCCGCTTTCACCGTCTTGGAGTCGGGCAGACTGGTGAACACGATCCCATCCGGGAATTTCATGGTGAGATCCTCACGCACGTCGAAAGGTGCGCAAACATAGGGAACCGTCCGGGACGGCGGCAGATCGCCTCCGACCATCGGCGTGAAGGCCGCGGGGCGGAATCCGACAGCAACATAAATCGCGGCAGGACCGGGCATGTTCGCCGCGTTCTCCTGATGGAAATGCACGCTGAAGTTATATGCCTTGTCCATGGAGTTTATGTTTCCCTTGTCCAGCGTGCCGGTGCCGGCGGGACCGAGAAATTTGTGAAACATGTCCGCCTCGTTCGAGGCGTTCACCATTTGAAAGAACGCGCGATACGTCATCGCGGGATCACCGGTCATGACGACATGCGTGTCGCCTTCGGCCGAACCATCCCGCGAAATGGCCGCCGTTACGACAGTGCGGATCGTATTATCGTCCGCGGACGGCACCGGTGTGCGCGCGGCAACACCGGTGTTGAGATTCAGCACAGGCCGGTCCGCATCTCCGATGGGAAGCGAACCGAAAGACACAAAGCGCGCCGTCGAATCCGTGTAGAAGCCGAATTCCGGCAGATAATTGATCATGTGATTGAAAACGAATGGCGAAGCGACCTTTGCCTGCGCGAACCGGTCATTGGCGTCGATCAGCACGGGCTGGCTGACAATGCCTTCCGCAGCGAGGAGCGCGGAGAGCAGCACGACGTGATCTTTGCAGTCCCCATAATGCACACGCAGGATATCGGGCGCCCGGTGCGGAACGAAGCCGCCGGCGCCAAGCACGATGTTGACATAGCCGACATGGGTCGAAACCCATTCGTATATGGCGCGAGCCTGAAGACGGCGATCCGATATGCCGGCGACGATGCTATCCGCCTGCGCCTTGATCTCCGGCGTCACGTCGGCGGCTCCACGGGTCATCTGCCGGTAAAGCTGCGCAACCTGCGCGGAGCTGTCGAATGTGCTGACGAGAAGACGCGGGCCGGTGTCGTAAGTACTGACGGCTGCCGACTCCGGCGCCATCGCGGCGCTGTTGTGATAAGTCCAGACGCGACGAACCTGGCCGTTCACGTTTTCCGGCTGGCCGCCGTCGAGTCCGATATTATCGACCTGCAGTGAAAGCGATGCCGGCGCGGATATCGAGACCCTTCCGTCTTCCGTTTTGAGGGCGCGCGAAAACACAAAATCGCCGGCGTATTGCCCGTCGAACCAGGGCTTGATCTGATGGAATACCGTCGTGAACGAAATTTCGTCGCCCACTTCGAGATTGGGGAAGATCACCTGAACGGTTTTGAGATCTTCAAAACCCGGAGAAGTGCTCGCCCCATAGCCCCGAAGCATGCTGTCCGCCGCAACGTCGTTGCGCGTGCCATTTGCCTTGAGTGTGTAGGCCGACTCGACTTTCAGGTCCTGATAGCCATCGGTGTAACTCAATGTCATCTGGCGCAACGCCTGAACAGCGGCGTCCGTCAGCAGCCTGTAGGTGACCTCACGCCGCTCGACATAGGAACCGTCGGCCGCCAGTTCGATATCGGAATGCATCTTGACGATTTCGAACGGCGAAGCTTTGGACGCTGTTTGCGCAAGTACCGGCTGCGCACAGATCAATAGCGCCGTCAGCGCCAGCAAATAAACGCGCACATATCCCCCAACACCCCTGTTCCCGACAAATCTAGTCGGAAAGGCCGATCAAGCCTAGCGGCCAATTGTCCGCAGTACGTCGAAATGTCTATTGCGGCACGGCAGAACTATGTTGGTTAAACGGGTCGCGTCTTTGTGCGTTTGGATTGCTGCACAGCATTTTCCAGCGCATTCAGGAAATTCGAACGATCCTGTTTCGTGAAACCGGCGTTGAAGGTCTGCATGCCCGTTTCGCGCAGATGCTTGTGCAGATCGCGCATGCCGAGCGCCATGCCGATGGAGGCTTCGTCGAAGGCCTTGCCGTTCGGGCGCAAAACCGCCGCGCCTTTCTTCAGACAGCGCGAGGCGAGCGGGATGTCGGCGGTGACGCATATATCTGTCGCGCCGATATGCTCGGCGATCCAGTCGTCCGCCGCGTCCGCGCCTTCGGGAACAATCACCGTCTTTATAAGAGGGCTCTGACTGGGGCGGATGCCGCCATTGCTCACGATGTGAACGACAAGCTTGTGGCGCTCGGCCACGCGCTCGACCTCGGCTTTCACCGGACAGGCATCAGCATCGACATAGATTTCGGTCACGCAAATTGTCATGGCCCACCGAGTGTGGGCCATCCAGGTGCAACGCGCAAAGTTGCTGAAGAAGAAACCGTACCACCTGGGTGGCCCGCTTTCGCGGGCCATGACAGTTGTGAGTTCAGTGAAAAACCGGCAGGTCCTAAAGCGCGCTCTTGCGTTTGCACAGCGCGAGCAATGCGGGGCGGTCGAGGATGTGAAGCCCGGTGTGGTTCAGTTCCACGAACTTGTCCTTGCGCCACTTGGCAAGCTTGCGGTTCACCGCTTCGCGCGTGGCCCCGACGAGATGGGCGAGATCGGACTGATTGTAGATGATCTTGCCGCTCGCGCCTTCTTCCAGAAGCAGCCGCGCAAGGCGCTTGCCCAGATCCATCGAGGAGTTGCGCTCGACCAGCGCATCGGTGTCGCGGATGCGGCGCGCGAACACGCCCAGAAGCGCAAGCGCGGACTCCGGCTCTTCTATCAGCGCGTCATGCACCAGCTTGCCTTCGACGCGCCAAAGCTCCGTCTTGCGCGTGGCGTGCGCATCGGCGGAACGCGGCACGCCATCCAGCACGCCCATCTCGCCGACGACGGTGCCGGCACCGAGGCGCGCGATGAACACCGAGCGTCCGTCGGGACCTTCGATCGTGACTTCGACTTCGCCGCTGATGATCGCATACGCCGCGTCGGCGTTGTCGCCGCGCGTAAAAAGTTTGTCGCCTTTTGAAAGCTGCACGGATGCACCGCTTTGCACGAGCATTTTGCGGCGTGCCGGCGACAGCACCGCAAACACCGCATTGCGTGCGAGCGTGTCTCCCGCTTCCCTGGCCGTCATGTCCCTCAAGCGCCGCGACAGGCGCTTCCCCGATTTACCTTGCGATCCGGCGTTATGGTGAAAAAACAAGCCGCCGCAAGGACTCACCAATCATTTCGGTACCTTAGCGCACAGACAGACGATCACAGAGTCAGTGATCGGGGGGTGTGACCTGCCGAACCTCCATCAAGTGCTTGGCTCCTCTACACATTTCATCGAAACCTGTGCAAATCGGACCGCGCGAGAATCACAGAAACGCCGGAAAATCGGATGTTGGAGGTGTGATCACCTTCTATTGACCCTTTGGCCCACCGCGCACATGTTCCCCGCCGTGATTAACTGCCTTTGGGGGCGATATGGCTAACAGCAAACGTAAAATCTGGATTGGCGCTTCGGTTCTGGCTCTTGCCGCGGCGGGCGTTCTTTATGCGGGCGGCATCGTGCCGCCGCGCGGTGAAACCGCGGGCACGATTGCTCCGGCCGATCGCTATCAGGACTCGCAGGTCTCTTCGAGTGATGTGAAGACGGGCGATCAGTCCACCGCGAAGATGATGCAGACGGATTCCTTCCAGGGTCCGACGAACAGCACGGCGGCGCAGCAGGCGCAGGCCGATGCGGCTTCGGCTGCCAACTCCGCGGCCTCCAGCTCGGCGCATGCCGCGGCTGCCGGTGCGGCGATGTCTGCCGCGAAGTCGGCGGCTGACTCGGCTGCGAAGGCTGCCGCTGACAGCGCTGCGAAATCCGCTGCGTCTTCGGCTGCCAGCTCCGCTGCGCTGAGCGCCGCCAACTCCGCTGCCGCTTCGGCTGCGAAGTCTGCGGCTGACAGCGCCGCGAAGTCCGCTGCTGACTCGGCTGCCAAGTCGGCTGCCGACAGCGCCGCGAAGGCTGCCGCTGACAGCGCTGCGAAAGCGGCTGCTGACTCCGCTGCGAAGGCTTCGGCTGCTTCGGCTGCCAAGGCCGCTGCTGACAGCGCCGCCAAGGCTGCTGCCGACTCTGCCGCGAAGGCCGCTGCGGCTTCCGCTGCGAAGTCTGCCGCCGATAGCGCTGCGAAGTCCGCTGCTGCTGGTGCCGCGAAGGCGGCTGCTGCTTCGGCTGCGAAGTCCGCTGCTGACAGTGCTGCGAAAGCTGCTGCTGACTCGGCTGCGAAGGCTGCTGCGGCTTCGGCTGCGAAGTCTGCCGCCGACAGCGCCGCGAAGGCTGCCGCTGACTCGGCTGCCAAGGCTGCCGCTGCTTCGGCTGCGAAGGCCTCGGCTGCGTCCGCTGCGAAGGCTGCTGCTGACAGCGCGGCGAAGTCCGCCGCTGACTCGGCTGCCAAGGCTGCTGCGGCTTCGGCTGCGAAGTCCGCTGCGGCATCGGCTGCCAAGTCGGCTGCCGCTTCCGCTGCTGCCGGCGCCGCCAAGTCGGCTGCGGCCGGTGCGGCCAAGTAGGCTGCTGCCAGCGCGGCGAACAGCGCTGCCAAGTCGGCCGCGTCGAGCGCCGCCAGCGCGCGCGCCGCGGGTGCTGCCCACTAAGCGTCAAAAAAAGTCCTGTATCAGCAGCCGCCGGATACCCTCCGGCGGCTGTTTTTTTGTGCCCCACCCTGCCAATGTGACAGCGGGGCATACCAATGGGGCTTGGTTTTGGCGGGGGCGCGTATCGCGTCGGCTTTCGGGCTGACGATTCTTCTTGGCATGGCGGTGGGCGCGGCGAAGGCCGACGACGATTATCTCAAGCAGATGCAGACCGACGATCTGCGCCTGGTCTATTACGATCCGATCCAGACCTATCTGACGCCTTATGTCGGCAAGGCGTACGAGAACTCCTTCGCCTTCCAGCGGCGGATGTTCGACTGGAAGGCTTGGGACAAGCCGGTGATCCTTCTGCAGGATCTGTCCGACAATGGCGGCGCGGCGATGCGCTCCACGCCGTTCAACGGCGTCACCGTCGATGTCGGGCCGATCAACACCACCTTCGAGACCTGGACGCCGGGCGAGCGCTTCTTCACCGTGATGAACCACGAGATGGTGCATGTCGCCACGCTCGACGTGTGGAACGACGACGACGC
>JBQCJO010000354.1:0-3913 GCA_051952735.1 Rhizomicrobium sp. | reverse complement strand
TCGGCGTTGGAACGATCTATGCCGGCTTCCTGTTTCTGGCGCTGTCGATCGACATCGTCGGACTGTCCGATCACACAGCGGCCAAGCACGTTCCTACCAGCGTCGTCATCGGCATTTCGCTGCTGCAGCTTCCGGATCTGGGGCTGAAACTGTTGCCGTTCGCCGTGCTGCTCGGCGGCGTCTTTGCGTTCGTGCGTCTCTCGCGCAGCCATGAACTGATCGCCATCCGGGCCGCCGGCGTATCCGCGTGGGACCTGCTGGCGCCGTCTCTGGTGGTGGCCGTAGGGCTCGGCGTGTTCACAGTGCTGGCCCTGACGCCGCTCACCTCGCGCATGCTGGTGCAGTATTCGGAACTGGAAGCGAAATATGTCCGCGGTCAGGCATCGCAACTTGCGATTTCGCGCAACGGGTTGTGGCTGCGTCAGGGCGATGTGCATTCCCAGTCCGTGATCCACGCGCTGCGCGTGGCAAATCAGGGATTGCGATTGGAAGACGTGATCGTGTTCCGTTACGGGCAGAACGACAAATTCCTCGGCCGCATCGATGCGCGCTCCGCGGTGCTGGAGACCGGCGCGTGGACCATGCGCGATGCCTGGGTCAGCGGACCGGAAGGCAAGGCCGTCCATCATCCGGTCTACAGCTTTGCGACCACGCTTACCCCGTCGCAGATCCAGGAAAGCTTTGCCTCACCCGCCTCAATCTCGTTCTGGGACCTTCCCTACTTCATCGCGACCGCGCGCAAGGCAGGGTTCTCCGCCGTGCGCTACGTGATGTATTTCGACTCCCTGCTGGTGATGCCGGCGCTGTTCGCGGCAATGGTGTTCATGGCGGCGAGTTTTTCCCTGCGTCTCGCGCGCATGGGCGGGCTGTTGCGCGTGATCCTCTACAGTGCGCTGGCCGGATTCGGCGTCTATTTCTTCGGCAATGTGACGCAAGCCCTGGGTGAATCCGGCATCCTGCCGACCGCGCTGGCGGCATCCGCGCCAGCCGCTGCCGCCATTCTGCTCGGCATGACTCTCGTCTTCCATCAGGAGGATGGCTGATGCAGCAGAGGGGGCTGCTCGGCCTGTTGACCGCCGCGCTGCTGCTCGGCGGCGCGTCGGCGCATGCGGCGGACGTCATGAGCGGCAAGGGCGGCCTGCTCGGGCCGCAAACCGGCGATTATCTGCTCAAGGCCGATGACGTCACATAGGACGTCAAAGGAAAGGTTGTGACTGCGAACGGCAATGTGGAGATCGACCACAACGGCCGCATCGTGACCGCCGACAAGATCACCTATGACCAGGACGCCGACACCGTCGTCGCCAGCGGCAATGTCGTGATGATGGCGCCCGACGGTTCGGTTGTCTTCAGTCCGCGCGTATCGCTCAGCAACGAGATGAAAGACGGCGTGCTGGACGGGTTTCGCGCACTGATCGGCAAGAATGGACGTCTCGCCGCGGTGCAGGCGACACGCAAGGGCGGCGACAAGACAGAAATGGAACGCGCCGTCTTCACCACCTGCAAGATCTGCAACAAGCCGGGTCAGCGCACGCCGCTCTGGCAGGTGAAGGCGTATCACGTCGTTTGGGACGAGAAGGCGCACAAGATCATCTATCGCGACGCGGTGCTCGATGCGTTCGGCATTCCCATCGCCTATACGCCCTATTTCAGCCAGTCCGATCCCACGGTGAAGCGCGAGACGGGTTTGCTCGCGCCGGATATCGGTTCGTCGAGCACGCTCGGCTCCTTCATCAAGCTGCCCTATTACATCTCGTTCACCGACTCGCGTGACATGACCATCGAGCCGATCCTTTCGACCGAAGGCGGCCAGGTTCTGGAAGGCGAATATCGCGAGCGTTGGAATTCCGGCGGCATGTGGATTCAAGCGACCGTCGCGCACAATCCGGAAGGCGGCATCACCGAGAAAGAAGATGAGATCTATTCCTCATTCTTCGGCTCGGGACGAACCCAGATCGGCAACAGCAAGGTCTGGCGTTTTGGCTTCGACGCGCAGCTCACATCGAACCCGACTTATCTGGAGCGCTACAGTCTCTACAACAAGGACGATCAGCTCTTTAACGACCTTTTCATAGAGGGCGTCAGCGGCCGCAGCCGATTTGCGATCACCGGCTACTTCTTCCAGAGCCTTGTCGGCGCCTGCCCCGTGCTGGCCACGACGAAGCCGCCGACCTGCGCAACGACGGATATCTCACCGCTCTACATAAAGACGGCGCAGATACCGTTGGTGCTGCCGCTCATCGAATACACCTATATTCCCGAGCGTCCGGTCCTCGGCGGCGATTTCCGTTTCGACTTGAGCACGGTTTCATTGGAGCGGCACACCGGTCCCGACGATCAGCGGCTCACCGCCGAAATGCGCTGGCAGCTACCGCTCGTGACTGAAAACGGACAGCTCATCACGATCCGCGCCGATGCGCGCGGCGACGTATATCGCACGACAAACAACGATCCGATCAACTTCCCCAACATCCCGACGAAAGAGCATTACATCACGCGCGGCCTTCCCTATGTCGGTATCGACTGGCGCTGGCCGTTCGTCAGCGGCGGCGGCGCGGGAAAGACGGCTTTTATCGTCGAGCCGATCATTCAAGCGATCGCGGCGCCCTATGGCGGCAATCCCGACGGCATTCCGAACGAAAGCAGCTACAACATCGAACTCGGCGAAAACGACGTCTTCAGCTTCGACCGCATTCCCGGCAACGATATCGTGGAAAGCGGGCCGCGGGCGACTGTCGGCTTCCGCGCAGAAGCGCTGTTTCCGAAAGGCAGCGTGGAAGTTCAGCTCGGTCAGGTGCTCCGCCTGAAACCGGATCCGGTGTTCGCCGAGGAAACAGGTCTGGCCGACACCGCTTCCGATATCGTCGGGCGATTCACGATCAAATTTCCGCCTTATCTGAGCCTGACCCATCGCGTCGACATCGATGAATCGAACGGCACGATCCGGCGCAACCAGGTTTATCTGGACGGCAGCTATGGGCGGACATCCATCGAATTGAGTTATGTGCGCCTTCCCCAACAAGATGTGATCGCCACGGATGAACCGCGCGAAGAGGTTAACGGCCAGGCCACGATCGGGCTGTTCGGCAACTGGGTTGGGTTCGCGGTGGCGCGGCGCGACCTTGCCAACAGCCAGATGCTCGATGACGAATTCGGAATTGGTTACGACGACGAATGCCTGAAGATTTCGCTGTCTTACCGCCGCCAATACACGCGCGACCGCGACATCCCGCCGTCCACGTCCATCCTCTTCCGCTTCAAGCTGAACACCGAGGACGAGCCGGATGCGCAGGGCGTGAGCGAGCTTTTCCCCCGTCACCTGTTCTCATCCACAAGCCTTTGACCTTGCGCCCAAATCGCCTATTCTTACGGCTAGCCGGGCGCCCGCGGTGGACGGGACGCGGATGGTGACCCGAAACCGCAAAGACTATTCGAGACCGGTCCTTCACATGACTCGCAGCTTTACGTTCGCCCTTCTCGGTGTTTGCGCGCTCGCGCTGAGCGCAGCACCGGCCGTCGCCGCGAAAGAGAAACCGGCGGCCACAACATCCGCGCAGAAGCCGGCGACGCCGCCCGGCACCGAAGAACTGAACGTCGGTGAATCGCCGGAGGAGGCGCAACTGAAAGGCGACGGCGTCGCCTCGATCGTCAACGACACGGTCATCACCGATTACGATCTTCGCCAACGCGTCGCGCTCTACCTTGCGACGTCGAACGCGCACCCGACGCCGGAAGCGATGAAGCAGATCCGCGCGCAAGTGCTGCGCCAGCTCGAGACGGAGCGCATTCAGCTTCTGGAAGCACAAAAGAACAAGATCACGGTTTCGGCCGCCGACGTGGACAAGTCCATCGACAATATCCTGAAGGACAACCACATGACGCTTGAGCAGCTTACGACGGTGCTCGAGCGTTC
>JBQCJO010000353.1:0-2724 GCA_051952735.1 Rhizomicrobium sp. | reverse complement strand
CAATTCTTTGTGTACACCCCCCTATCAATCCCCCCCGTTTCCCGGCCCCCAAACGCCGGCCCACCCCGGTCAATTGGCCAAATAACAACAAAACAAACCTCGTATGGCCCGCCCTGGGGGCGCCCATGACGGTTTTCATTTTGGAGAAGTGGAGAAACGCCATCTGGGTGGCCCGCTTTTGCGGGCCATGACACATATTTTTCAATGCGGCGCAGACAGATCATTGCGCAACCGCCCCACAATCTCCCGCGCCTCGCGCGGATCGCGCAGGCGGATGAGCTTTGCAGTCCTGTTTTCGGGATTTGCGAAACGCTGCTCATATTCGCGGCGTCGCTTCTCGAATGTATCCCATGCCCAACGGATCGGATGATCCTTGTCGAACCATCGGCGGACATCTTCGCGGTTGCCGGTGCCCGGCCACAGCTCCTTGCGGTCCATCGCGCGCACCAGCGAACGCCAGATCACGCGGCGCATCACCACGCGCTTGGGATAATCGAGCCAGATGACATGCGTCAGGCGCGGCACATAAATCGGCCGCACCGCGCTGTAATTACCCGCGATAACCCAGGCATCGGCCGAGACCGCCTCCGCGACACGCCGCTTGAATTCGTCCGGCTCATGGGAATTGAGATCGCGCCAGCCCGCCTGCCAGTTGATGGCGTCGAGTTCGATGAAGGGAATGGCGAACGCCTTCGCGAGACGTTCCGCCATCGTGGACTTGCCACAGCCTGACGTCCCGACGACCGAAATGCGCATTGGTCCCGCTCCTTGCGGCAGGGAGATCGCGCGTCGGTCCGGCGAACGCAAGCCGGCAGCGCCGCGCCCCTTAAACGGCGGATTTTCCTATATTATTTATAGATATGATTTAATTGACATTTCCAAACTATGTTCTTATAATGTTCTATTGGAGGAAGAACCATGGACCATCAGATTTCAGATACCATCAACGACAGAACAGACCTGTCGGCATCACGCGCGAAAATTGCAACTCTCGTCGGCGAGCGTGCCGAGGCGTTGGCACAAGCCCAGGCCAACGAATGCAAAACGGTCGATATTCTGCCGCCACAGAAATTCGTACTGCCCGAAGGCGACGCCGCCCAGATTTTGGAGCGCCAGCTTGCCTGCAGCGCCGCGATGATCGGCGAAATCGCGCGCTGCCTCGTGGAAGAGTCGCATCCGGTCGCGGTGTACGCTGACCTTATGAAGAGCACATCGGTGCTCATTGGCGCGAGTGCCCTCGCCGCTCGTGTCGCCGGCGAACTGCGCGACCGGGGTGCGACACCCCCGAAAACGAATGTGACCCGGCCGCATGACCCACAACATGTTGCGTAAGCGCAAACGCGGAGGGCAGCCCGGAAACACCAATGCCGTGAAACAAGGACTGCACACGCGCCGGGCCGCGGCGCTGCGCAGAAGATTGCTCGCAGAAATCCGCGCGATCGAGAATGCAAGGCTCGCCGCGATCGCGCAGTTGCTGGCCAGGTGAGAAATCAGCCCTTGTTGCGCATCAGCCGCGCCTTGTCGCGCTGCCAGTCGCGCTGCTTCTCGGTCTCGCGCTTGTCGTGCAGCTTCTTGCCCTTGGCGATGCCGAGCTCCAGCTTCGCCCGGCCCTTCGCGTTGAAATAGAGGCGCAACGGGATAAGCGTCATGCCTTCGCGCTGGATCGCGGTCGTCAATTTCGCGGCTTCGCGCTTGTGCACCAGGATCTTGCGGTCGCGTTTGGGCTCGTGATTGAAGCGGCTCGCCTCGGTGTATTCGGGGATATAGGCGTTGACGAGATAAAGCTCGCCGGCCTTCGCCGTGGCGTAGGATTCCGAGATGGTGGATTTGCCGCCGCGCAACGACTTCACCTCGGAACCGCTCAACATGATGCCGGCTTCCAGCGTGTCGTCGATCGAATAGGCGTAACGGGCCTTGCGGTTGTCGGCGACGGTCTTGGTGCCGTCGTCCTTCTTCTTGACCATCAAAGAAGCCCGGCCGATTGCATCGCCGCCTTGACCTTGGCCCGCGCGGCGTCGGTCGCCGCCATCATCGGCAGCCGGACTTCGTCGCCGCTCATGCCGAGCAGGGACGCACCATATTTCACCGGCGCCGGGCTCGGTTCGCAGAACATGGCGTCGTGCAGCGGCATCAGGCGATCCTGGATCTGCAGCGCGGTGTCGAACGCCCCCTGCATGCAGGCTTCCTGGAATTGTGAGCACAGTTTGGGCGCGACATTCGCCGTCACGGAGATGCAGCCGTGCCCGCCATGCGCCATGTAGCCCAGCGCCGTGCCGTCCTCGCCGGAAAGCAGGCGCCAGTTCTTGCCGCAGGCCAGCCGCTCGCGGGACGGACGCATCAGGTTCGCGGTCGCATCCTTCACGCCGATGATGTTTGCGATCTTGGCGAGCCGCCCCATCGTCTCCACGGACATCTCGACAATGGCGCGGCCGGGAATGTTGTAGAGCACGATCGGAATTTCGACGGCTTCGGCGATCGTGGCGTAGTGACGATAAAGGCCCTCCTGCGAGGGCTTGTTGTAATAGCCGGTCACCGAAAGCACGGCGTCGGCGCCCACCTCTTTCGCATGGCGGGTCAGCATCAGCGCTTCTTCGGTGGAGTTGGAGCCGGCGCCCGCGATCACCGGCACGCGGCCGTTCGCTTCCTCGACGCAGATCTCCACAACGCGCATGTGCTCTTCGTGGCTGAGCGTGGGCGATTCGCCGGTGGTTCCGCAGGGAACCA
>JBQCJO010000352.1:0-3444 GCA_051952735.1 Rhizomicrobium sp. | reverse complement strand
TCGGCGGCAAGTCGGCATCGATGGTCACCATGGAGCGGCGGTGAACCATCACGTCGGCGATCTGCAACTCCCGCAGGTCGAGCACGCCGGTGATCATGTCGCGATGCTCGCGCCCGACGGCGCCCTCCTGATGATGCAGGTTCACCGTGCCCCGGATTTCCTCGTGCGAATCCACAAGCTCGCCGGATTCATCCTGACGGATTCCGACAATGCGCAACACGCGCCACACCATCCACTGCACGGCGCCCACGATGGGGGCGAGGATGCTCACGATCACCCGCATGGGCTGGGCCACGGTGAGCGCGAACCGGTCTGTGCGCGCGATGGCAAGCGTCTTGGGCAGCACCTCGGCGAACATGAGGATGAGCACGGTCATCACCACGGTGGCGATCGCGACGGCGCGCTCGCCGAATTGTGCGTCCAGAACCGATGTCGCAAATGACGACGCAAGAATGTTGAGGAAGGTGTTGGCCAGAAGGATGGCGCCGATCACGCGCTCGCGGTCGCCGACGAGGTAGTTCACGTCGCGCGCGGATTTGGAGCCTTCTTTCTCAAGCTGGTGCATGCGCCCGCGCGAAACGGCGGTGAGCGCGGTTTCGGAGCCGGAGAAGAACCCCGACACGATCAGCAGCAGAAGGATGATTCCGATGGCGGCGATTAAGGCGGTACCCATGACAATCCTCGATTAGGCGGCCCCGATCAGGCGGAAAGAACGGAACGCACGGCGTCGAGCGGCACGTCGCGCGAAGTGAAGGCATGGCCGAGACCCTTGACCAGAACGAAAGTGAGCTTGCCGTCTTTCACTTTCTTGTCGTGGGCCATGGCGGCGATGAGTGTTTCGGCATCCGGACGCGCTCCGGGAATATCGGCGATGGCGGCGGGCAGGCCGACGGCTTTGAGATGTTTCGCGAAGCGTGCCGTATCCGCAGCAGGCGAGAGGTTGAGCTTCGCGGAAAGCTGAAGCGCCAGCACGGTGCCGATGGCGACGCCTTCGCCATGCAAGAGGCGATCGGAGAATCCGGTTGCCGCTTCCAAAGCGTGGCCAAACGTATGGCCGAGATTGAGCAATGCGCGTTCGCCGGTCTCACGCTCGTCGCGCGCCACGATGTCCGCTTTCATCCGGCAAGAATGCGCGACGATGTGGGTGAGCGCAGACGCATCGCCCGCCAGCGCCTTCGCGCCATTGGCGTCGAGCCAGTCGAAGAACTTGGCATCGCCGAGTGCGCCATATTTCACGACCTCGGCGTAGCCCGCGAGCAGTTCGCGCTTCGGCAGCGTCTTCAGCGTGGCGATATCCGCAATCACGATACGCGGCTGGTGGAACATGCCGACGAGATTTTTACCTTCCGGCACGTTGATCGCCGTCTTGCCGCCAACCGACGAATCCACCTGCGACAGCAACGTCGTCGGGATCTGTGCGAAATCCACGCCACGCTTCAGCACGCCCGCCGCGAAACCAACGAGGTCGCCGATCACGCCGCCGCCCAGGGCTACGATCAATCCGCCGCGATCCACATTCGCGCGCAACAATTCGGTGGTGAGTTTTTCCAATCCGGCGAAGCTTTTCGTGCCCTCGCCAGGGTCGAGAACGATAGGAACGGCTTTAACGTTCGCTTTCGTGAGCGATGCGACCAACGGATCGAGATGCAGCCTGGCGACATGGCTGTCCGTCACCACCGGAACCGTACCGCGCGCGAACGGTGCGAGCAGCTCGCCGGCACGCGTGAGCAATCCTTCGCCGACATGGATGTCGTAGCTGCGCTCGCCGAGACCGACGCGGATGGTCTCGCTCATGCGGCCTCCAGCAGCGCGCGGTCCTTGAGCATCGCCACGATCTGATCCACCGCCATCTGGTGTGGCCCGTCTTCGCTGTTCACGGTGAGATCGGCTTGCGCATAGAGCGGCTCCCGCTCTTTCAGGAGGCGTTCCATGATCTCCGCCGGATCGCCGTCCTTGAGCATGGGCCGCGTGTCGCGGCGGCCAACGCGGGTGATGAGCACCTCGAGCGGCACCTTGATCCAGACGGAAGCTGCCTCATTCTTGATTCGCACGCGTGTTTCGTCGTCCGCGAAGGCGCCGCCGCCCGTCGCCAGCACATGCGGTGGCAAGGTGAGCAGGCGCGCGATCACCTTGCGCTCGCCGTCGCGGAATGCCGGCTCGCCGTAGCGGGCAAAAATCTCGTTGATGGTGCACCCGGCGGCTTGCTCGATTTCGGCATCGGCGTCGCGGAACTCTACGCCCAGCCGCACGGCAAGGCGACGGCCGAGCGCGCTTTTGCCCGCGCCCATCATGCCCACCAACGCCACCGTACGTTTCAGCCCGCTCATATTATGTCGAATACAACACTTGCACCGTTCGCGCCATTTCCGCACAACGGAGAAGGGGCAAAAGGAGGTCGCACATGCGCGAAACCAACTGGGTCGCCCGAATCATCGCGGGGCTCATCGTCGTCGTCGTTTTCGGCGTGCTCATCGGTGGCTATATTGTCAGCAATCGCCCGCCGCCGCAGCAGCAGATGGAGCAAGCCGTCCCGAATGACCGTCTCCCGGGCTGATAGCGCGTCCGCCGGCATCATCGAGAGCTTTCTCGACATGATGAGCGCCGAGCGCGGGGCCAGCCGCAACACGCTCTCGGCTTATGCGCGCGATCTCACCGATTTCGCCGCCACCGTGGCGAAGCAGGGCAGTGCGATCCGCAACGCCGATCATGCCGCCGTGAAGAAATATCTCGCCTCGCTTTCCGGCAGCGGCCTCGCGCCATCGTCACAGGCACGCAAGCTTTCGGCGCTGCGCCAGTTCTATGCGTTCCTCTATGCCGAAGGCATCCGTGGCGACGATCCGACGAACGCCATCGAAGCGCCCAAGCGCGGCCGGGTGCTGCCCAAGGTTCTCTCGGCCCACGATGTCGAAACGCTGATCGAAACCGCGCGCGCGGAAACCCAGAAAGAAAAGCGCGGCGAAGAGGCGATGCGGCTGCTTTGCATGGTGGAGTTGCTCTACGCCTCGGGCTTGCGCGTTTCCGAACTGGTGACATTGCCGCTGGCTGCCGTCACCGGGCGGCAGGGTTTCATCTATGTGCGCGGCAAGGGCAACAAGGAGCGGATGGCGCCGCTGAACACGTCCGCGCGCGAGGCGATCGCCGATTATATGAAAGTGCGCGAGAAGTTCACCGACGGCAGCAGCCGTTTCCTGTTCGCTTCGCGCGCGGCCAGCGGGCACATCACGCGGCGGCGCTGCCATCAGATGCTGAAGGAACTGGCGGTGAAAGCAGGCGTCGATCCCGACAAGCTGTCGCCACATGTGTTGCGCCATGCCTTCGCGACGCATCTGGTGGAAGGCGGTGCGGATCTGCGCAGCGTGCAAACCATGCTCGGCCATGCGGACATCGCGACCACGCAAATCTACACCCATGTCGCGGGGGATCGGCTGAAGCAGACCGTCCAAT
>JBQCJO010000351.1:0-3025 GCA_051952735.1 Rhizomicrobium sp. | reverse complement strand
GGTGCGTTCGAGGCAATCTTGCGCGAGCAGATCGAAGAAAGCTTGAGTCGTGCGGCCCATGAAGCGGGCTTTGTATTCGTCGAGATCATATGTGAGCCCAACTTCCGCAGCGGCGGCGATCTCGACTTCCAGCGCCAGCACTTCGCTGTCCACCAGAACGCCGTCGCAATCGAAGATGATGGCGTCGATCAAGTCGCGAATTCCATGGCCACGGCACTGAAGTGCAAGACCGCCGCAGCAAGCACGAAGCCGTGCCAGATCGCCTTGTGAAACGGAATGCGTTCGATGACGTAAAAGGCGACGCCCGCCGAATAGACCAGACCGCCACCGATCAGAAGCCAGAAGTCGACGGCAGCGACCGAGGCCGCGAGCGGCTTCAGCACCGTGACGCACATCCAACCCATGCCGAGGTAAAGCGCGATGGCCGCCATCTCGAACCGGCGCGGAAACAGAACCTTCAGCACCACGCCGGCGCTGGCGCAAAGCCAGATCGACACGAGGATGATCATGCCGAACGGCGCGCCCAAACGATTGGCGGCGAAGGGCGTGTAAGTGGCCGCGATCATGATGAAGATCGCAGCGTGATCGATGCGGCGCAGAAGCTGCTTGGGCCGCGCCGTCTCCGGCACCATGTTGTAGATGCCCGAGGCGAAGATCATTCCGAGCAGACCCAGGCAATAGACGGTGACGCTCGCCGCCGCCGAGACGCCGACATGCAGCAGCAGCCAAGCGGCCGCATTCACCGCAAACAACATCCCCGCAACGTGAATTACGGCGTCCACGACGTATTCGTGACGGGTGTAGATCCGTTCGGCTTTTTCGGTCAGCGACATCAGGATTCCTCTACGGCACTATGCGCATAGCATATCCATGGTGCATCGCACGATTTCTTACAGTTCATGTTGAATCCCGTATAGTCGCGCCACTGCGGAGGGGATCATGGACAATTTTCTGAACACGCTGGCGGCGCTGCCGCTGGCCAATCTGAAACTCGGCGGCATGAGCGTGGAATTGACCATGCTCGCGCTCGCCTGTGTGCTCGGTTTCGTGCATCTGTTTTTGGCGGCGCATTTCGTGACGCAGGAGCGCGGCAGCGCCTGGAATACCGGCGCGCGCGACAATACTCCGCCGCTGCAGGGCAAACTCGCGGGACGGCTGGACCGTGCCTTCAACAATTTCAAAGAGACGTTTCCGATCTTCGCGGTGGCGGTGCTGATCATCACGCTGCTGGACCGGCACAACGCGCGAACGGAATGGGGCGCGCAACTCTATTTCTGGATGCGCGTGGTTTATCTGCCGCTTTATGCGGCCGGCGTGCCGATGCTGCGCACCATCGTGTGGCTCGCGTCCACCATAGGCATCCTGCTGGTGCTGTCGGCGGCGTTCGCCGGCTAGGTCAGCGAATTCTCATCGACGGGCGGGGAGACGGAAATCGTCTTTCCGCCCTTTTCCACATTCGGCAGCAGCGCCGTCAGCAATCCGATCGCCGGCAGGAACGAGCAGACGCTGTAGGTGTATTCGATGCCCCAACGATCGGCGAACAATCCGATCACGGCCGCGCCGATGCCGCCCATGCCGAACGAGAATCCATAGAACATGCCCGACACCATGCCGATGCGGCCCGGCATGAGCTCCTGCGCGAAGACGACAATGGCAGGGAACGCCGATGCGAGCAGCAAGCCGATCACGACCGAGAGCGCCGATGTCCAGAACAGATTCGCGAAAGGCAGAATGAGCGTGAACGGCAAGATGCCGAGGATGGAAACCCATATCACCGGCTTGCGCCCGATCCTGTCGCCGATAGGACCGCCGGCAAACGTGCCGACCGCGACCGCGCCCAAGAACAGGAACAGGTGAATCTGCGCGCCCTGCACCGAGACATGAAAATGATGGATGAGATAGAAGGTGTAGTAGCTTGTGATGCTGGCCAGATAGAAATATTTCGAGAAGATCAGCATCAGAAGAATGAAGACCGAGAACACCACGCGGCGCTGCGACAGGCCGGTATTCGCCAGCGCCTTGTTCGCCGCCTTCATGCGCGCGAGGCCGTGATCCTTGTACCAGCGGCCCACGAAATAGAGCACAATGATGGAGATCAGCGCGAAGAGCGCGGACCAGGTGATCGACTTGTGGCCATAGGTCATCACCACCGCGGCGGCGAGGATCGGGCCCAGCGCCGAGCCGGTGTTGCCGCCGACCTGGAACAGCGATTGCGCCAGACCGTGACGCCCACCGGATGCCATGCGCGCAACACGCGCGGACTCCGGATGAAACACCGACGAACCGATGCCGACGATGGCCGCGGAGAGAAGAACCATCGCGTAACTTTGCGCGAGACCAAGGCCCGCTATGCCCACCAGCGTGAAGGCTGCGCCCACCGGCAGTGAGAACGGCATCGGGCGCTTGTCGGACACAAGACCGACAACCGGTTGCAACAGCGACGCGGTGCATTGGAAAACGAGCGTGATCAAGCCGACTTGCGCGAACGACAACCCGAACATCGTCTTGATCGACGGATAGATGGACGGGATCAGCGACTGCATCATGTCGTTGAGCAGATGGCAGAAGCTGATCGCGAAGAGCACCGAGAAGGTGGTGCCATGCTCGGCGATGGCGGAGGCTGGTTTGTTCAAGGGACACTCTGAAATAGCGGTTGAATGCGGTGTAGGAGACGGCGCCGGACTTGTCGAGAACGCCGGCTTGTTGCATGACCGGAAGACCCGGAACGCATGGAGCCAGGCCGATGGCCCGCAGCGGTAATATCGAGTCACTCTTCGTGAGCAGCCTTTATCGCGCGCAGATTTCCGCGCGGGGACTGAACGCGGCTCTGGCGAAAACCTGCATCGCGATCGCGGCGGAGGACAAGGCCGGACAGCGCTGGGCAAAGGCGCATGGATACAGGGGCTATACCTCCTACGCCTCGCTTGACGACCTGCCGCGGCGGGCGAGCGTGTTCGCCGAACTCACGACGCAGATCGACAAACATGTCCGCACCTTCGCAAAGACGCTCGATTACGACCTCGCG
>JBQCJO010000350.1:0-2936 GCA_051952735.1 Rhizomicrobium sp. | reverse complement strand
GGAAATGACCCTCGAACCGCCCTTTATCCTGGCCATCGATCAGGGGACGACCTCCAGCCGGGCCATCCTGTTCGATGCGGTGGCACGACCGGTAGCGCAGCATTCCATCGAGACACGCCAGATATATCCCGCGAACGGATGGGTAGAGCACGACGCGGAGGAACTCTGGCAGACGACCTTGGCGTGCTGCCGCGCCGTCACGAAGGGGGTAGATCCCAAAGACATCCTCGCCGTGGGGATCACGAACCAGCGCGAAACGGCCGTGCTGTGGGATCGCAAGACCGGCGTGCCACTGCACAACGCGATCGTCTGGCAGGACCGGCGCACAGCCGATCGCTGCCGCACGCTGAAGAACGCCGGATGGGAAGCCCGCGTTTCGGCAACGACCGGTCTTTTGCTGGACCCCTATTTCTCCGGCACGAAAATCGAATGGCTGCTCGATCACATTCCCGGCGCACGCGCACGGGCGGAGCAGGGCGAACTTGCATTCGGCACGATCGACGCATGGCTGGTCTACAAACTTACCGGCGGCAAGCTTCACGCGACCGATGTGACGAACGCCTCGCGCACATTGCTGCTCAATCTGAAAACGCTCGCGTGGGACGAAGACATGTTGCGGCTGTTCAAGGTGCCCCGCGCAGTCCTGCCCGAAGTGCGCGACAGTGCCGACGATTACGGCGAGACTGTTGCCGATCTTCTCGGCCGCGCCATTCCCATTCGCGGTATCGCAGGCGATCAACAGGCGGCGGTGTTCGGCCAGGCCTGTTTCCAGCCCGGCGACGTGAAGTCCACCTATGGCACCGGCTGCTTTGCGCTGGTGAATACGGGCGCGACGGCACCGTCCTCGAAAAATCGTTTGCTCGCTACCGCCGGTTATCGCGCGAAAGGGCAAACCGCCTACGCCATCGAAGGCAGCATCTTCATCGCCGGCGCGGTCGTGCAATGGCTGCGCGATGCTTTGGGCGTCATCCGTAGTGCGGCGGAGATCGAAGCGCTCGCGAAAACGGCCAAGCCCGCAGACGGACTCTATTTCGTTCCCGCGTTCACCGGCCTCGGCGCGCCTTACTGGGATCCGGACGCGCGGGGCGCGATCATGGGGCTCACGCGCGACATGGGCGCGGCCGAGATTGCGCGTGCCGCACTGGACTCCGTTTGCTTCCAGACACGCGATCTTCTCGAAGCCATGGCGCGCGACATGCGCGATGCCGGGCTGGACGCGCCGAAGGCGCTGAAGGTGGATGGCGGCATGGTGCGCAACGACTGGTTCTGCCAGCGCCTCTCCGATCTCACCGGATTGCCGGTCGAGCGTCCGCAGATCACCGAAACCACCGCATTGGGGGCTGCCTATCTGGCGGGATTGTCCGCCGGTCTGTTTCAGGACTTTTCCGACATCGCAAAAGGTTGGGCGCTCGATCGCCGCTTCGAACCGGAAATGGGCCGCGGAATACGTGACGCCCTCTACGATGGTTGGGCAAAAGCCGTTGCACGGGTGCGATCAGACACATGAATGGTCCCGACGCGAAGATGATGAAGCCCGTTGGCAGGATAGCGTCGTTCATGCGCACGCTGGATGACGATCTTCTGCGCGATTGTTTCGCGGACAATGTGGTTATCACCGAGAATTTTCCGCCTCACATCTTCCACGGCCCGGATGCAGTGGCTCGCTGGCGGGAGGGTTTCATCGGCCACGCGGCGGCGCTGAAGGATCTGGAGTACAGCTTCGGCGCGGCACAGGATTTTCTCTGTACAGACGGAACAGCGTATTTTGTGCTGCCGACGCTCTGGAAAGGGATCGTGGGAGGTCGGTCTTTTGAGGAAGATGGCGGATGGGCATTCGTCCTGCGTCAGTTCGGGGAGCATTGGCGGGTTGCCGGCTATGCGTGGGCGGTCACGGCGATGCGCTTTCCGTAAGGTTTTTCGGGTTTGACAGGAAAGCCGGGCCGGGAACACTCTAGCGGCAACCGATATTGGGAGCGACGCATGATGCAGACCAACGAAGCCGACATCCGCAAAAAGATGGAAACGCGCGTGCCCGCGACCGACAAGATTCCGTCGCTGGAAGGCAAGGTTTCGCCGGAGGAATGGCAGCTTCGCGTCGATCTGGCTGCAACCTACCGGCTTGTCGCCCACTATGGCTGGGACGACATGACCTTCACCCACATCTCCGCGCGCATACCCGGACCCGACCATCACTTCCTGATCAATCCTTATGGATTGCTGTTTGACGAAATCACCGCGTCGAGCCTCGTGAAGATCGATGTGGACGGGAACAAGGTGCAGGACACGCCGTACCCGGTAAATCCGGCAGGCTTCACCATCCATAGCGCCGTTCATATGAACCGCGACGACGCGCATTGCGTGATCCATCTGCACACGACCGATGGTGTGGCGGTGTCGGCGCAGGCCGATGGGCTTCTGCCGCTCGACCAGCATGCGATGATGCTGCTCGGCGATATCGCCTATCACGATTACGAGGGCATCGCGCTCGATCTCGATGAGCGCGATCGTCTGGTGCACGACATCGGCCAGAAGCACGTCATGCTGCTGCGCAATCATGGCACGCTCGCCGTGGGCAAGAGCTGCGCCGATGCATTCCTGCGGATGTTCTATCTGGAACGCGCTTGCGCGATGCAGACGCGCGCATTGGCCGGTGGCGCCAAGCCGAATTGGCCGAACCAGGGCGTGCCGGAAAAGACGGCGATGCAGGGCGCGGTCGCGTTCGAAGGCATGGTCGGTCCGCTCGCATGGCCGGCGCTGCTGCGCAAACTCGACCGCATCGATCCGAGCTACAAGCACTAAGGACCGCGCATGAAATTCGGCACAGGCCAATCCGTCCGCCGGACGGAAGATAGCCACTTTGTTACGGGGCAGGGCCGCTACACGGACGACCTGCATTTCGACAACGAAACGCAAGTCGTCTTCGCGCGCAGCCCGCA
>JBQCJO010000349.1:0-2284 GCA_051952735.1 Rhizomicrobium sp. | reverse complement strand
CGATTGGCGCATGGCTGTTATGTAGCATGTCTGGCCGCGGCATTGCTGGGCGCGCGCGCCGATGCTGCGCCGCAGCGCGTGGTCTCCACCTTCCTGTGCACCGATGAATATGTGTACCGGCTGGTGCCGCGCGAGCGGATCGCGGCGCTGTCTTACCTGAGCGCGGACCGGCACCCCATCGTCTCCACCATCGTGGACAAGGTGAACGGCATCCGGCTGACGCGCGGATCGGCGGAAGAGGTGCTGACGCTGCATCCCGATCTGGTGGTGATGTATCAGGGCACGAACCCGCGCCTGCGCGCGCATCTCATCGAGACCCATACGCCGTTCGTGGAAACCAAATGGGCGAACTCCATTGCGGACATTCGCGACGTGACGCGGCAGTTGGGCGCGGCGCTGGGCGCGAAGGATCGCGCGGAGGCGATGATCGCGGAGATGGACACGAAGCTGGCGCGCGCGGCGAAGCAAGCGCCGCATCCGCCGGTGGCGACGCTGATCTATGAGCCGAATGGGTATGCGAACAGCGGCGGCGTGTCGGATGACATTCTGCGCACCATCGGCTTGCGCGACGTGGCGCCGGAACTGAAGCAGACGCGGCAAGGCCGTGTGCCGGTGGAAACGCTGGTCGCCGATCCGCCGCAGCTTCTCATTCTGAACGGCGAGCGCGAGGCCACGCCGACGCAAGCCGATCTTGTGTTGCAGAATCCGGCGTTGCGCGCGCTGCCGAAAAGGACGCTGGTGGCGAACACCTCGCTGACACCGCTGCTATGCCCCGGCCCGTGGAGCGCGGATGTCGCGCAGCCGCTGGTGGAATTGGGGCGGAAGGCATTTCGTCGGGGTGATGACAATGATTGATGAAAAGGAGTTGGCAAGGGCTTGTGCGGCTGATGAAGATGTCCTTCGCAATCTCCGGAGCCATGGCGATGTTGAGACTGAGGTTCGTCCAGTCGATCTTAGGTTTGTCGGTCGTTCCGAACGAATTAGAGCGCTGCAAGGAAAAATTGAGGGGCAAGGCATATGGATAGTTATTCAGATCGTTCCGGTATCCGACGAAGACATCGCGTTAGATGTGCAGTGCGATTCAACCACGGAATCGGCTGCAATTCGTACTTTGACAAAGTCGGCCCTAGAACTCTCTGCCGAGTTTGCCGTGGAATATGATGGCTGGGGAACAGTTATCAGACGCGCGCACTAGAGCAGCCAATTGTTGCTCGCATTGCGGAAGCGCTTTACAGTCGAGTTTGACGCATCGGTGTAGGGAACGCGGGATCGATCCGCGGCTGCCCCCGCAACTGTAGGCGGCGATGTCTCTCCTTTGAGCCACTGGAAACGGGAAGGCTGGAGAGGCGCCAGAGCCGCGAGCCAGGAAACCTGCCGGCGCGTGTCGTCCATCTTCTGCCGGGCGGGCGGAGGACAAGCGGATCGATCCGCATGTGGCGACGCGATGAGCGGAGCTGCTTTTGGGCGAGACACTTCATTTTCGGATTGGAAAAGAATCTCCCTCTCCTCCCGAAGGGGGAGAGGGCCGGGGTGAGGGGGATCGCTTCCTTTTCAAAGCAGAAAAAGAATCTTCCTCGTCTTCAAACCTTAGCGCTCCCCCTCACCCTAGCCCTCTCCCCCTATGGGGGAGAGGGAACGCGCTCACGATTGCACTCGCGATGCTTGCGCTTGTGCTCGCTGCAATCTCCTTCGCCATTGGTCCGGCGGAGATAAGCTTGCGCGATCTCTTCTCAGGCCTGTTCTCCGATCACGGCACGGCGACGATCATTGCGCGAGAAATACGTTTGCCGCGCGCGTTGCTGGCGCTGGTCGTCGGCGCGGCGTTGGGAGCGAGTGGCGCGGCGTTGCAGGGATTGTTCCGCAATCCGCTGGCCGATCCCGGCGTGACGGGCGTGACGTCCTCCGCGGGCTTCGGCGCGGTGATCGCGATGTATTTCGGGTTTGCGGCGCTGCATCCGCTGGTGCTTCCGGCTTCGGCCATCGCAGGCGCAGTGGCGACATCCACCGTTCTCTATTTCCTTTCGCGCGCGGGCGCGGAACGCACGGCGCTCATTCTTGCCGGTGCGGCGATTGCGAGCCTCGCCACAGCGATGACGGCGTTGGCGATGTCGCTCGCGCCCAATCCTTATGCGATGAGCGAGATGATCCGCTGGATGATGGGATCACTGAAGGATTCCACGCTATCGGACTTCTGGCTGGCGCTGGTACCGGTGGTGATCGGCATCGCGATCCTGTGGAGCGCGGCACGCAGTCTCGATGCGCTCGCACTGGGCGAAGAAGCAGC
>JBQCJO010000348.1:0-7056 GCA_051952735.1 Rhizomicrobium sp. | reverse complement strand
GCATTCGCATCTGGCAGACGCCGCGCGTGAAGGTCGGCAACGACTACGCGATGGAATCCGGCTACGTCCATGTCACCGCGATACGCGAAATTGCGCTGGAGCACATCACGCCAAAAATGGCGCGCGATTCCGGATTTGAAGGAGTGATCGACCTGCTCAAGACCGCCAAGCATGGCCGCGGCGAGAAAGTGTACTTCATCACCTTCGAATATCGTGACGGGCCGCCGAAGCGCCGATGAAACGGATCAGTGCGCTTCGTCCCAATTTGCCGCAGCGCGCGCCTCGACAACCAGGGGAACGGAAATCTGAAGCGCTGGAAGCGCGGCGTGCTCCATCACTTTGCTGACCGTGGCGATCAGCATCTCGCATTCCTTGTCGGGCGCTTCGAACACGAGTTCGTCGTGCACCTGCAGAAGCATCTTGCTCTTGAGCTTTTTGGCGAGAAGCGCATCCGGCACGCGGATCATGGCGCGGCGGATAACGTCCGCGGCCGTGCCCTGGATCGGCGCGTTAATCGCGGCACGCTCCGCGCCGGCACGATAGCTCGGATTGGGCGAGCGGATTTCGCGGATATGCACGCGGCGGCCGAACAGGGTTTCGACATAGCCATGCTCGCGCGCATAGGCCTTTGTCTCTTCCATATAGTCGCGGATGCCGGGGAAGCGCTGGAAGTATTTCTTGATATAGTCGTTGGCTTCCTCGCGCGCGATGCCGAGCTGGTTGGCCAGACCGAAACCTGAGATGCCGTAGACGATGCCGAAATTGATCGCCTTGGCTCTGGAGCGCACTTCACGCGGCATGCCCTTGACCGGCACGCCGAAGATCTCCGACGCCGTCATGGCATGAATGTCGAGGCCGTCGGCGAAAGCTTTCTTGAGCTGTGGAATGTCGGCGATATGCGCGAGCAGGCGCAATTCGATCTGGCTGTAGTCGGCGCTGACGAGCTTGCTGCCTTTGGGCGCGATGAACGCCTGGCGGATCTTGCGGCCGTCTTCGGTGCGGATCGGAATGTTCTGCAGATTGGGATCGTTTGAGGCGAGACGGCCTGTGCTGGCGGAGGCCAGCGAATAAGACGTGTGAACGCGCCCGGTCTTGGGATTCACGTAAGTCGGCAGCGCTTCAGTGTAGGTGCCGCGCAGTTTGGAAAGCTGGCGCCAGTCCAGAACCTTGCGCGCGATGTCGTGGCCTTGTGCCGCGACATCTTCCAGCACGCCGACGTCGGTGGACCATGCGCCGGTCTTGGTGCGCGAGCCGCCAGGGATTTTCATGCGATCGAAAAGCAACTCGCCGAGCTGTTTGGGCGACCCGATGTTGAATTCGCCGCCCGCCAGCTTGTGAATATCCTTTTCGAGACCGAGCTGCTTCTTGGCGAAATCGTTGGAAAGTTTCCGCAGGAAATCCTGATCGACCAGAATGCCTTCGCGCTCCATGTCCGCCAGCACCGGAATGAGCGGGCGCTCCAGCGTCTCATAAACCGTGACCTTGCCGTCCGCGACAAGACGCGGCTTCAGCAGGCAATGCAGGCGGTAGGTGACATCCGCATCTTCGGCGGAATATTTCGTCGCCTCCGGCACCGGCACGCAATCGAAGGTGATCTTCTCCTTGCCCTTGCCGGTGACATCGGTGAAGGAGATCGGCGTATGCTTCAGGTTGATCTCTGACAACTCGTCCATGCCGTGGCCGTGCAACACGCTGTCCAGCACGAAGGAAATCGCCAGCGTGTCGTCGAACGGCGCGATCCGGATGCCGCGCTGCAGGAAGACATGAAAGTCGTATTTGATGTTCTGGCCGATTTTGAGAATCGAGTCGTCTTCGAGAAGGGGCTTCAACCGCTTCAGCACATCGGCTTCGGGAATCTGCGCGATCTTGCCTCTGTCGCCGGCCAGATCGAGGCCGTCGCCGGAGCGATGCCCACACGGGATATAACAAGCCTCGCCCGGAGCCACCGCCATTGACACGCCGCAGAGCGTTGCCTGCAACGGATCGAGAGACGTGGTTTCGGTATCGACTGCGAAACGTCCAGCTTCGCGGGCGCGCGCGATCCAGTGGTCGAGACGATCCAGCGTCGTGACAGCTTCGTACTTCTGGTAATCGATGGCGCGGACGATCTCGCCCCGATCCATCACGGCACCGGGCGATTTGCCTTTGCCCGGTGTCAGCGACTTTTCTTCGGCAATCGGAGCGGGTTTTACGGCGCTGGCCTTGCCCGGCGCGGGCAGTGCTTTTTCCGCAGGATCGGCGGCGGTTTCGATCGCGCCCATGTCTTCGATGCCGTAATGCGCCGCGGCGCGGCGGGTGAGCGAATTGAATTCCATCGCCTTCAGAAAGCCGATGAGCGTCTGTGCATTGGGCTCGCGCGCGACGAATTCGTCCGGCTGCTCCTTCACCTTCACCTTGCTGTCGAGGGTGACGAGTTTCAGCGAAATACGCGCGTTCTCGGTGTTCTCGATCAGCGTTTCGCGGCGCTTGGGCTGCTTGATCTCGCCGGCGCGCTTGAGCAGCGTTTCCAGATCGCCATAGATACCGAGCAATTCGGCGGCTGTCTTCACGCCGATACCGCGCACGCCAGGCACGTTGTCGACGGAGTCGCCGGCCAGCGCCTGCACTTCCACGACCTTGTTCGGAAGAACGCCGAACTTCTCCATCACCTCGGCCGAGCCGAGGCGCTTGTTCTTCATCGTGTCGAGCAATTCGATCTTGCCGTCCACGACAAGCTGCATCAGGTCCTTGTCGGAGGAGATGATGGTCGTGCGCGCACCGGCCGCCATCGCCATGCAGGCATACGTAGCGATGAGATCGTCCGCTTCGAAATTCTCCATCTCCACGCAGGAGACGCCGAACGCGCGCGTCGCTTCGCGCACCAGTGGGAATTGCGGGATCAGGTCTTCCGGCGGATCGGGGCGGTTGGCCTTGTATTGCGGATAGATCTTGTTGCGGAACGTCGTCTTGCCCGCATCGAAGATCACGGCGACATGGGTCGGCGCTTCGGCGCCTTTCATGTCCTCCAGGAGCTTCCACAGCATGTTGCAGTAGCCGGAAACCGCGCCGGTGGGCAGGCCGTCGGATTTGCGGCTGAGCGGCGGCAGCGCGTGATAGGCGCGAAACAGATAACCCGACCCGTCGATCAGGTAGAGGTGATCGCCTTTTTTCAAAGGCCTGTTGTCAGGAGAGGCTTTGGCTTTGCTCAATGATGATGGGCTCCGGCGCGCAGCACGAAGCGGCGGTCGCAATAGGGGCATTCGACATATTTCTCGTCGCCCATCTCCAGATAGACCTTGGGATGGCCGAGCGATCCGCCGATTCCGTCGCAGGCGACGCGGGTATCGTCCACTTCGATGGTTTCGGGTGCATCAACGGGCATGGCCAAATCTTCCGGGAAATTCGGGCGGATCATAGCCACGGACGCCCCCTTCGCAACTGCCAAGAAATGCTGCTGGAACAGGCCGGTTTCCGTGCCTAGAGTCCTTATATGGTGACGCTGAATCGGATTTACACCAAGACCGGCGACAAGGGCGAAACCGCGCTTGGCGACGGCACGCGCCTGCCCAAGCATGCGCTGCGCATTTCCGCCTACGGCACGGTGGACGAGGCCAATGCCGCCATAGGGCTGGCGCGGCTGCATACCCACGGCCAGATGGACACGATGCTGGCGCGCATCCAGAACGATCTGTTCGATCTCGGCGCCGATCTCTGCGTGCCGGAGACGACCAAACGTAATGAGGGGCGATTGCGGGTCGTAGACTCGCAGGTGGATCGGCTGGAACGGGAAATCGATTCCATGAATGCGGAGCTGACGCCGCTCACCTCTTTCATCCTGCCCGGCGGATCGGCGGCGGCGCATCGGCATATGGCGCGCACCATCGTGCGCCGCGCGGAACGCTTGATGACGGAACTGGCCGGACATGAAGAGATCAACCCGGCGGCGATCAAATATGTGAACCGGCTCTCCGATCATCTTTTCGTGGCTGCGCGGTTCGCGAACGACAAGGGTGCCAAAGACGTGCTTTGGGTTCCCGGCGCGAACAGAGACGAAAAGTAACTAGCCTTCTTCGCCCGAGCGGCGGCCGAACAGGAAGGCGAGGATCACGCCCGGCAGGCCGATCACCGCCCAGCTCCAGAAACCCATGACGGTTTCGATCCATTGCGCGCCCGGCTGCGGGACGGTGCTTTCCAGCCAGTTCCGGAAAGCCAGATCGCTCGGCGCGTTGATCATCATCCAGACTTGATCGAGCGAGCGCACGGTGATCTCGCCGCCTTTTTCCAGCGACGCGATCACGTCCGCGCCCAGCAGCATCAGGCCGAGCACGATCAGGACGAGACTGAGAAAACGCATTGCGGCTTGCATGAACCACCCCAGACGGCGGCCAACCTAGCCGGGGCGGCGGGCACCGCACAAGAATAGTGAAACGCGATTAACCATCATTCACGCGGAATGGTTTCCGTTGCCGCTCTTGCGGTCCCTATTGGCCGGGATAGAGCGTGCCGTCCCGCCGGGTGAATTTGTCGGTGCGGGAATCGATCTGCATGTCGATATCCGGATAGTCGCAGAAATCGGTCTGGGAGCGCGTGCCCACTTCCAGGCACACCGCGTCCGTCTTCGACTTGTTGATCAGATGATGGCCGTTCTTCTCGCCCTTCGGGAAAGCGGCGCAATCGCCGGCGCGCAGGACATGCTCGCCGTGATCGTCCACGAGCACCACTTCGCCGGAGAGCACATAGACGAATTCGTCTTCGCCCGAATGCCAGTGCCGTTGGCTGGACCATACGCCCGGCGGCAGCGTGAGCATGTTCACGCCAAAATCGTTCAGCCCACCGGCATCGCCCAATCTTTTGCGCAGACGTTCCGCGCAAGGTTTGTCGAATGGCGCGGGATAACCGGAGCCGCGCTTGGTTTCGGCATTGGCGCTGTCGATCTTGGGCATGAGAAATCCTCCGCATCCGAACGCTAAAACGAAACCGCCCGCGAGACATCTCTCGCGGGCGGATCGACACTATGCAGAAAGCGCAGGGATCAAGACGCCGGCGCTTCGGCTTTCTTCTTGGTCAGATCTTAGCCGGTAACCTGATCGACGGCCTTCATCGACAGGCGAACCTTGCCGCGATCGTCGAAGCCGAGCAGCTTCACCTTTACGGCCTGGCCTTCCTTGACCACGTCGCTCGGCTTGTTGACGCGCTGCGGCGCCAGCTCCGAAACGTGGACGGGGCCGTCCTTGGGTCCGAAGAAGTTCACGAAGGCGCCGAAATCCATCACCTTCACGATCTTGCCGTCGTAGATCTCGCCGATCTCCGGCTCGGCCACGATGCCCTTGATCCACTTCAGCGCGGCCTTGATCGACTCGCCGTCGGCGGACGCGATCTTCACCGTGCCGTCGTCTTCGATGTTGATCTTGGCGCCGGTCTTTTCGACGATCTCGCGGATCACCTTGCCGCCCGAGCCGATCACTTCGCGGATCTTGTCGGTGGGGATCTTGATCTGCTCGATGCGCGGCGCGTGTTCGCCGAGCTGGTCGCGGCTGTGATTGAGCGCCTTGTTCATCTCGCCCAGGATGTGATGGCGGCCGTTCTTCGCCTGATCGAGCGCGACGCGCATGATCTCTTCGGAGATGCCCGCGATCTTGATGTCCATCTGCAGCGCCGTGATGCCGTCCTCGGTGCCCGCGACCTTGAAGTCCATGTCGCCCAGATGATCTTCATCACCCAGGATGTCCGACAGAACCGCGTAACGCGTGCCTTCGAGGATAAGGCCCATCGCGATGCCGGCGGTCGGCTTCTTGATCGGAACGCCCGCATCCATCAGCGACAGCGACGCGCCGCAGACCGACGCCATCGACGACGAACCGTTGGACTCGGTGATTTCCGACACCACGCGCAGCGTGTAGGGGAACTCTTCCTTGCTCGGCAGCATCGGATGGATCGCGCGCCACGCCAGCTTGCCGTGACCGACTTCGCGGCGGCCCGGTGCACCCCTGCGGCCCGTCTCACCGACGGCGTAGGGGGGCATGTTGTAGTGGAGCATGAAGTTCTGCTTCACGGTGCCTTCCAGCTGATCCTGGAACTGCTCGTCTTCGGCGGTGCCCAGCGTGGTGACGACCAGCGCCTGGGTTTCGCCGCGCGTGAAGAGCGACGAGCCGTGCGTGCGCGGCAGGACGCCGACTTCGGCGACGATCGGGCGCACGGTGACGAGATCGCGGCCGTCGATGCGCGTCTTGGTGTCAAGCACCGCGTTGCGCATGACATGGGCTTCCACATCGTGCATCAGGTCGGAGAACACGTTGGCGGCAACCTTGCCTTCGCCTTCGCCGACATACTGTTCCGCCTGCTTCTTGCGGATCGCAGCGATAGCGTCGCGGCGCTCGTGCTTCTGCTTGATCTTGAACGCGTCGGCAAGTGCGGCGCCGGTCGATTTCTTCAGCGTCTCGCGCAGGCCCGCATGCACATCTTCCGGCAGCGGGCGCGGATCCTTCGCGGCCTTTTCGGCGAGGCGAATGATCGCGTCGATGACGGTCTGCATTTCCTTATGGCCGAACACCACCGCGCCGAGCATGACGGCTTCCGAAAGCTCCTGCGCTTCGGATTCCACCATCATCACCGCATCGCGCGTGCCGGCGACGACGAGATCGAGCTTGGAATTCGGATAGTCATCAATGTCGGGGTTTAGGCGATATTCGCCGTCGAAATACCCGACGCGCGCCGCGCCCAAGGGGCCCATGAACGGCACGCCGGAGATCGTCAGCGCCGCGGAGGCCGCGACCATGCCGATCACATCCGGATCGTTTTCCATGTCGTGGCTGAGAACCTGAACGGCAACCAGCGTGTCGTTCTTGTAGCCTTCGGCGAAGAGCGGACGGATCGGACGGTCGGTGAGACGCGAGATCAGCGTTTCGCGTTCCGTCGGTGCGCGCTCGCGCTTGAAGTAGCCGCCCGGAATTTTACCGGCAGCGTAGTAGCGCTCCTGATAGTTCACGGTGAGCGGGAAGAAATCCTGACCCGGCTTCGGGCTGTGCGCGCTGACGACGGTCGCCAGCACGACGGTTTCGCCATAGGTGGCGACGACGG
>JBQCJO010000347.1:0-5612 GCA_051952735.1 Rhizomicrobium sp. | reverse complement strand
CTTCTCGCGACGACCGGCGGCGAGGGCAGTGCGCAGATCGGCTACAACGGCAGTGGCGGTACCGGCGCGATCGATGTCCGCGCGATCCATGACATCACGGTCCAGGCCGGAGATTGCGACTGCTCAGAAGATGCTTCTTACGCACAGATCGGCAATGGCGGCGCTTTCGTCACCGGCTCGGAAGCCGGCAATATCAGCGTCCGCGCAGGCGGAAATATCACCGTCAGCGGCGGCCAAGACACGTTCGATTACGCGCAAATCGGAAACGGCGGCGACGCCGATTCTCCAAACCATGGCACAGCGGGCGATAGCGGTAACATAAGCGTCACGGCCGGCGGTTGGATCACCGTGCAGGGCGATATCGACTACGCGCAGATCGGCAACGGCGGCTGGGGCAGCAATGGCGCTACCGGAAACATCGCCGTCAGCGCCACCGGAAATATTTCAATCTTAGGCGGCGCCAACAGTCCGTGGGGCTATGCGCAGATCGGCAATGGCGGCCAGGATGCGCTGGGCAATTTCTCGGGCAACATTTCGGTTTCGACCAACGGCACGCTGGCGCTCACTGGCGGCAACAACGGCATGTACGCGCAGATCGGCAACGGCGGAGACGAACATTCGTCGTCGGCCAGCGCCAATGGCAACATCACCGTCACGGCCGGCAACCTCACGGTCGCCGCGGCTTCGACTGCCGGTAGCGGCAACGAAGGCTACGCTGTCATCGGAAACTCGGCGCTTTATAACGGGTCCGTTTCGGGCAGTGGCGTGGCCGGCGGCAATATCTCTATCAACGTCAGCGGCACGACGAAAATCCAGAGTTCGGACAGCGATGCCGATGCCTGGATCGGCAATGGCGCGCTGAACGGCACGCAAAGCGGTTCGGTCACGCTTATCACCGGCACGTTCGACGACAGCGCCGACAACAACGACGACGTCCACCAGTTCCTGCTCTCCGATATAGGGGCCGGCAACGTCACGGTCGGCGTCACCAACACAAGTGCCTCGAACACGATCGGCGGCTTGAGCTACACCAGCGGAAACACGCTCGCGATCCTTTCCGCCGGCAATCTGACGGTGACGAACAGCATCCAGAATTCGGGCACAGGCAACATAACGCTCGTCGCGGGTTGGAAGCCAACGGTCGCTCCCAGCGCGGTGCTCACGACTTCCGGCTCTTATGGCAACAACGGCAAAACGCTGACGATCGGCGGTTCCTCCGCCTCCGGAACGGTTGCCGTCGGCAGCAAAGGCGGCGCGACAAACATTCTGACCGGCTCGCTCTTGGTCAGCGCCAACAACGGTAACGCACAACTCGGTTATTACGGTGCCGGAACCGGACCGATCAACGTCTTCGCACTGGGCAACGTCACGGTGCAGACCGAAACCAACAGCACCGTGGCCCAGATCGGCAATGGCGGCTTCGGCGTGACCGGCGCCATCAAAGGCGATATCGCGATTTCCGCCGGTGGAAATGTCACTCTGCAAACGGATGCGTCGTCCTCCATCGCCATCATCGGCGACATTGGCGGCGAAGGATCATCGCAAAGCGGCAACATCACCGTCACGTCCGGCGGACAAGTGGCTCTTATCGCGAAAAATTCGAACGCGAACGCTCAGATCGGAAACGAGCAGGTCGGCACGACCGTGCCTTCGCAACGTGGTGATGCCAGCGGCAACATCACGGTCAATGCAAAATCCGTTCTGCTTTCGGCAACCGGTTCCAACACGGGCGCGCCGATCGGAAACGGCAACGCTCTTCTCTATAACCGCAATGTGTCGGGCAACATCGTCATCAATACAGGCAATCTGACGCTCGTTTCCAACGCGACAAGCAACGCTGGAACGCTCGTGCGAGTCGGATCGCGCGCCTACGACAATGCAAGTGGCAACATCACGGTCAACGCCACCGGCAGCATTTCGCTGACGGGGGGCAACTACGGCAACGCGATCATCGGGCATGGCGCATTGGGAACGGCGTCCGGCAACATAGCCGTTACCGCAGCCGGTTCGATTGCCCTCACTGCGAACGGCACAAACGCTCAGGCGCGGATCGGCGAAGCGGGCACCAACGCCAGCGGCAACATCACGGTCGTCACGTCCGGTTCGGCGGCTCTTATCGCGAACGGCACAAACTCCCTCGCACGCATCGGCACAGGAGGCACCACCAACGCCAGCGGCAACGTCGCCGTCACGGCATCCGGTTCGGTGGTTCTCAGCGCGACCGGCACAGGCACGCAGGCACACATCGGCGACGCGGGCACCAATGCCAGCGGCAACATCGCGGTCAAAGCGGGCGGTGCGCTCTCCATCGCGCAGGCATCCGGTTCTCTGGGTCTCATTGGCGGCTTCACGTCCAACGGGACACTGACAGGCAACGTTGTTCTCACTGGAAATTCTCTGAGCGGCGTGGGCGCGAGCATGTTGAACGATATCGTCGGGGGCGATGTCACGCTCAACAGTCTTGGAACATCCGCACTCGAGATCGCATCGACGGGCGACTACAGCAGCGCACATAACCTGGCGGTGATTTCTGGCGGCGATATCGTGTTCGATTCGTCGTTGCAGAATTCCGGCTCCGGCAGCATCACGTTTGTTTCGGCAAGCGACATTGTCATCGGCGGTTCGGATGCGAGCGGCGACGTTGCCGTCGGATCGAAGACGGGCACGACCACGATCATCGCGGACAGCCTTCTGCTTTCGGCTGTGAATGGCTACGCGCAGCTCGGCTATCATGGCGGCGGCAGCGGCGCGATTATCGCGACCATCGCAGGAGACGTCACGCTCGCCGGCGGCGGCAGCACCGGCTACTACGCGCAGATCGGCAACGGCGGCTACAAGGTCTCCGGTTCGAGCAGCGAAAACATCACCGTCGTCGCACTGGGTTCCGTCGCGCTGAACGGCGGTGCGGGCGAGGAGGCTTACGCGCAGATCGGCAACGGCGGCGCGGAAAGCAACAGCAACTCCAGCGGTTATAGCCAGACCGGCCTTATCACGGTCAGCGGTAGCACCCTTGCGCTGCAGGCGGGTAACGGAACCGGCAGCTACACGCAGATCGGGCATGGCGGATACAAGTCCGGTCAGTCTCTCAACGGCGTTGCGAACCTGGGCGGAAACATCGCGGTCATCGCCGCGCAGAGCATCGACCTGACCGGCGGCGGAGCCGACGCTTATGCACAGATCGGCCATGGCGGCGACCTCGTGAACAACGGTGCCGCCAATGGGTCGAGTGGAACGATATCCGGCGACATAGCAGTGGCGGTGCTTGCTCCGAATGTTCCGGGTCAGGACTTGCTTACGCTGACGGCGGGCAGCGGCGTCAACTCTTACGCGCAGATCGGCAATGGCGGTCAAGGCGAGAACACCCCCGTTACCGGTGCGACCGTCGATTTCACCATCAGCGGCAATGTCACGGTTGCGGACCTTCTGCTGACGGGCAGCAACACCGGCACCAATGGCTATGCCCAGATCGGTAACGGCGATGCGTCCAAGACCGGCACCGGCGATGTGAGCGGTACTGTCACGCTCGGACAAGGCACGAAGGTCACCAACGTGCCCGGCAAGGCGCCAGGCGCTTCGAGCAGCTTCGGAAACGCGACGGGCGATGGATCGGTGAGCGGTACGGTCGCGACAAGCGGCCCCAGCGCCGGCGCGCAGGGTTCGGTCGCTTCGATCACGCAAACATCGACCAATCCGACGAACTTCAATCTCAACACAGTCACGACGTCGCCCGGATATGTGCAGCAGCTTGCTTCCATCGACACCGTGAACGGTAGCCAAGGCCCGACCCCCCTGGAGAAACTCTCGGACAATTCCGAACAGGGAATCGCTTCCGACGGCGTAGCGGACTCCGTGGGCAAATCGCTGGGCGAAGGAAAGACGATCTATGTTTCCAGCAAGACGCTCATCCCGGGCCTGCTGAAACAGATCGTGACGCTAACGCCGAACAAGCCGCAGGGCGTGCCGCCGGCGGACGTGGATTACTCAAGCTGGGGCAATGAAGCGCTATGGCGGTGGTGAAGTATACGCATCTGCTGCTGGCAGCCGCGCTCGGTATTGCGGTTTCCTCGGCAGCCCATGCGGCGGATCTGGGAAAGAACCTCGCAGGCGAAAGCTGCAAGTCCTCTGGGATTCTGAGCGCGGGCGAGGCCGCGAGCATCACCTGTGGCAGCGCAAGCGAAGCGGCAGGTCAGGTTTCCATCGTTCCGATCGGCCAATCCGTGCCGGTTGATCCGGCACAGCGCAGGGCCTTTTTTGAAAATGTCCTCACACTGCCGGTTGCGGATGCGGCCTGCGGCGATGTGCAATGGTTTGGCCATCTCGGACTTCGTATTTGTACATTGAAGAGCAGTGGTTGGCCTCGCGTTCTGGTCGGTCAGGAATCGGCCGGCAATTTCTATCGCGGGCAGGGTATTCCCTCGCTGTTGCCGGTTCTGGAGAAGGCAATTGCCAGCGATGGGCACGTCTCCATTGCCGCTACAGATTCTGCGGCCGCCCTGCATGCAATGCAGGCCAAGCTTCCGGATGGCATTACGCAGGCGTCCGGCACAAGCTACGGCAACTACAAGCAGTCAATCGAAGCCGCGCGTCTTGCCGCCGCGGCGGACAACTATGCCTCGGCCGAGGCGCATTATCGCGATGCGCTTGCGGTAGAGCAGAAACTTTTCGGAGCGAATTCGATTGTCGTCGGTCAGACGCTGACCGAGCTCGCACTGCAAGTCAGCAATCAGGGACGTTTCTCTGAAGCGGCTTCGTTGCTTCACCGCGCCGGACCGATCATCGAAGCATCTGCGGACATGGATGCGCGAGCGCGGTTCGATTCCTATTCGGCACTCGACGCTGCAAACCAGCGCCACTATGACGATGCACTGACCTTCGCGCGCCAGGCCACGGCGGCGCGCCGTGCCCAGATTGCATCCGCAACGAAGGCAAGCACGGCCTCTGACCCATCTGGCGGCGCGGCCGCCGGTATCAGCCAGGGCGAACTCTCCCACGATCTGCGTGTCGAGGCCGCGATGGCGTTGCGCGTCGGTGATCTGGCGAGCGCGCGCGCGGCGGCGGAAGAAGCGCTGTGGATCGTAAGCGAAGAGCCCGGTCTGCCACTGTGGTGGCGTTCGGACACCGTGGCGTTGATCGGCGAGATCAACGAACGGCAAGGCCGTGTGGTCGCGGCGGAACACGATCTGCGCGATGCACGCGACCTCGATACGCAAATCTTTGGAGAAACGGCGCCGGCCGCGCTCTCCAACCTGCGGCTTGCGGAGTTCTACACGCGTCAGCAGCTCTATGGTCCCGCGCTCGAAGCCTACCGCATCGCGTTCGGCATTGCGGCGAAAGATCCGGTGACCCGGAACCAGATCTATGCCGACGACATCGTGCAGTTCATCGCCGCCGAGACGGGCAATGGGACGAGTGCAGAACAGGCCGCGCGTGACGCGGAAATCTTCCGCACCAGCCAGTTCGCGAGCACCGGTGTCGCCGATCAGACGATTGCCCGCGTCGCGGCGCGCCGCGCGGCGGGCCATTATGCGCTTGCGGGGCTTTTTTCACAGCATCAGAAAGAGACAGCAGAGCGTGATAGCACCAAATTCGATAATGCCGCCCAGATGTCGCGC
>JBQCJO010000346.1:0-3577 GCA_051952735.1 Rhizomicrobium sp. | reverse complement strand
TAAAGAATATCGTCTCTGACAGTTTCTCATTGTGTTAAACAGATTGGAAGTTCCATTACAATTACATTTCATAATTTCTCAACTCGACACATCTATCCTCATCAGAATTACGGTGGCGGAGGCTATGCGCTTCGCTGTGCCTTTGATTCTTGGGGAGATGCATGCGGGGAGCATGGCCTTCTTTGGATGTTCGACGGCAACCGCTGATCTTGGCGGCGTGTTTCGTTGCGCTTGGGCTCGCCGCTTTCGCGTTCAGCCCCGCGCCATCGCCTGTTCCCGCAGCAACGCCCCCGCTCCGGCATCTGGTGGCCGCCGCCAAGAGGGATCTGCCCGCCGGAACGGTTCTGCAATCCGCCGACGTCAAATGGATCGCGTCCGGCGACGACATTTCTCAGGGACCGGTACTGGGACAGGTCATTACCCGCGCCTACCGGCACGGCGACATTATAAGGAAGAGCGACCTTGCCAATCCCTCCAGCCTCGGGATCGCTGCGCATGTGCCGCCTGGCCAGCGTGCGTTCGCCATTCGTGTGGCGGACGACGACATCGTCGGAGGCCTGCTGCAAAGCGGCGATCATGTGGATGCGTTTGCCACGCTTCCAAGTTCGATCTTCGGCGCCAAAGCGGACGTGCAGGACCGCAGCCGCACCATTCTGCTGCTGCAAGATCTGCTTGTGCTCGCAGTGGGCGACAACACCGCCACGCATGGATCGATCCAGACCGGCGCCCACACGGTGAGCCTCTCCGTCTATCCAGACGCCTTGGCCCGTTTGGCCCTGGCGCAACGTTTTGGCAAAGTGTCGCTCGCCATTCGCAAGCCTGGCGACGACAAGACTGCGCCGGCGGTCAGCGCCACACTCGCCGACCTTGTGCCGGCTGCACCTGTGATCTCTCACAGCGTCCGACGCCGACCGGCAAAAGCCGGGATCTCCTTTTACGCCGGCATACGCGCGACCGCGCTTGCGGAGAGCTCCCGATGAAGCGCGCTGTCCTCTTCATCATCGCTCTGTTGCTGGCTGCGAACCCGGCCTGTGCGCAAAGCAATGCCGAGGTCGCGCGCGTCGCAACCGGCGGGCAATATCTGATCGAACTGCCGGCCCGCGCC
The DNA here is from genome assembly GCA_051952735.1 of Rhizomicrobium sp. Lineage (GTDB taxonomy): Bacteria > Pseudomonadota > Alphaproteobacteria > Micropepsales > Micropepsaceae > Rhizomicrobium. Next base: position 2,472 of record JBQCJO010000346.1, on the reverse strand, counting down.
ACGCGGCTTGCGCTGGGCGATCCGTCCCTTGTCGATGTGAAGCTTCTCGCCAGCCATCAGATCCGGCTTCTGGGCCTTAAGCCGGGCACTACCGATCTGATGGTCTGGATGAAAGGCAAAACCCAGAGCTTTGCCATCGTGGTCGGCCCCAATGTCGCGGCACTGAGCAGCGCGCTGTCGAACGATCCGGAAATGGCGCATGCGGCTGCGGTCGCGACACCGCAAGGCGTGACGCTGCAAGGCGATGTGCCTAGCCTCGAGATGCGCGTGCGCGCCCAACACCTTGCTCAAAGCCAGAACGGCAAAGCCATCGACAACGATCTTGCGGTCGATGACCGGCGCATGGTGGCGCTAGAGATCCGGTTTGCCGCGGTGTCCACCAACACGATGAAGGCGCTGGGCCTGAATTTTCAAAAGCTGGGCGGCGGGTTTCAGTTTGCCTCCGGCGTTCCGGGCAGCATCTCCAGCGTGCAGTTCAATCCCCTCAATATTCAGAGCAGCCTGCCGCTCAGCCAGGCCTTCAGTCTTCTCATGAACTGGCCGGGCGCGGATTTCTCCACCGTCATCAGCGCGCTCAGCAGCGTCAATCTCGCCGAGCTGCTCGCGCAGCCCACGCTCATGGTGCGCAGCGGCGATGAAGCCTCGTTCCTCGCGGGCGGCGAGATTCCCATTCCCGTCACCCAGTCTGGCCAGTCTATGGGCGCGATCTCGATCGAGTATCGCAAGTTCGGCGTGCAACTGCATGTCCGCGCCACGGTGCTGAGCGAGGACCGCATTGTGCTGAAGGTCAATCCGGAAGTGAGTGAACTCGACTACCAGGACGCGCTCACCTTGCAGGGCTTCAACGTGCCCGCCATCAGGGTGCGCGCCACCGACACCACCATCGAGCTGGGCAACGGCCAAAGCTTCGTGCTTGCCGGCCTCATGTACAGCAGCCATTCCAACATCGAAGAGAAGGTTCCAGGTCTGGGCAGCCTTCCGGTGATCGGCGATTTCTTCAAACGCTCGCAGAACAGCGGCCAGGAGCAGGAGCTTGTCATCGTCGCCACTCCGAGGCTGGTATCGCCGATGAAGGCCGTGCCGAAGCTTCCGGGGGAAGGGATCGCCTACCGCCCAAGTCTGGCGCAGACCCTGCTCAACACCACCGATCTTGGCAGCTTCGCCGCAGAGTATGGGCTTGTACCGCCATGAGCGCGCGTCTGCTTCTGATATCCACGGACAGAACTGTGGCAAGCGCCGTCGGCGCTGCCATCGATGCGGTCACCAGTCTGATGCAGATCGATCACTGGCGCGACGCGGCGGAGAACTACACGCCAGACGCCATTCTCGTCGACAGCGATGTGCGCGCCGGCGTCGAAACCGCCTTCGAGAAAATCGGCGCGATCAAGAAGCGCTTTGCGACAACGCCCGTGATCGTTCTGGGCAACGAGATGAGCGCGCCTTTGGTGCTGGCGGCATTGCGGGCAGGGGCGCACAATTTTCTGGATCGTGCGGCAGACAGCGCGCAGATCCGAGCGGCGATCGATGATTGTCTGGCGCAATCCGCACCCTCGCGGCTTCCCGCGCGTGCCAAAATGGGCTGCGTGCTGAACGCGCTCCCCGGGGAACTGGACCAGGATTTCGCGCTCAATCTGGCGCTGCGCGCGGCGATGCGCACGTCCGGCCAGATGTGTCTTTATATCGATCTGTCGGTCCCGGCCGCGGGCGCCGGCATCGCGCTTGGGCTCGATCTGGATTTTGCGGTGCCCGACGCGATCCGGGAAATCGCCCGGCTCGATGGCGCGCTTCTGGACAGCGCGCTCGCCCGCGATGCGCAAAGCGGTCTTTACCTCATGCCGCTCTGCGCCGGATCCGAGACGCCGGTTCTGGAAGCGGCGGCATTTGCCGCGCTCTTGGAAATCCTGCGCAGCCTTTGCGACGTGATCATCGTCAATTATGGCCCCTTCTCGCGCCAGAAGGCGCTTCTGGAGATGGCGCGTCCGGCGCAATTCTTCCTGTGCTGCAATCAGCGTTTTGCGTCAATTCACCAGACCCAGGCCCTGCTGCGCTGGTTCGGTGACGAACAGCTCGGCAGCGTGCCAGAGATCGTGGTGCACGAAATGGCGCGCGGGCTGACGCCATCGCCCAGCGACATCCGTCACGCGCTCAAGATCGCTCACAGCATCGACATTGCCACATCCTGGAGCGATCTGGCCGAACAGATGAATCAGGCCAAGCCCGGCGCCTATGCGCGGTCGGCATACAGCCGCGGGTTGGATCTGTGCCTGACCCATATGGGTATTGCGCTCGAACCGGAACCAGACTTCGCGCAGAAGCTGCGCGGCTGGTTGCGGTTGACCCTGGCGGAGGCGTCATGACCGCGCTCGCGCCTTATGGCTTTCAGGAAAGCGCCGGCGTCAGCCTCACGGCGTCGGACAATTATCAAGCGATCAAATTTCGCATCTTCGATCTGACGCTGGAGCATCTGGAGCA
>JBQCJO010000345.1:0-3718 GCA_051952735.1 Rhizomicrobium sp. | reverse complement strand
CCTCTCAAGCCCTCCGGTCCTCCCCTTACGGGCGAGCCACCTGAGTCTCATGTGCATAGAATACCGCCCCGGATGGGCACGGTTCCGTCACGATATGTGGGTTCCCGGTCTGTACCCTTCAAGAGTGCCGGACCGGGATTTCCCTGAGGTTTCGCAAAGGGCTGAACAGCACGAACAGGGGCGCCACGGCCATCCCGATGACGGCAATGAACAGCGCTTCCCGGATGCCCAGCCAGCCGCCGAGCAGCCCGCCGACCAGCGCACCGAGCACCGTCATGGCGCCGTTCACCGCATGGAAGAATGCGGCGACGCGGCCCAGCAGCCTGGGCGGCAGAGCAGCCTGCCGCAGGCTTGTCGATGGGATCATGAAGGCGACGGCGAAACCGTCTCCGCCCAGCTGCGAGATCATCAGAATGGTTGTTCCGAACCACAGCGGGCCATGCGCGAGCGGCACGAGCATCAGCGCCGCCGTATAGGCGAGACAGCAACCCCATATCGTCGGACCGATGCCGATGCGGCGCGAAAGCGCGTTGGAAAGGCTCGCGCCGAACAGGGCACCGACGCCCCCGCATGCGATGTTCAAACCCATCAGCGCCGGTGAGAGCCCGATCACTTTCAGGCCGTAGAGAAGATAGAGCGGCCCGAAAAACGATCCGAACAGCGGAAAGACGATTCCCATTCCCAGCAAGGGCCGCACCAGCGGCTCGGCCATGATCGCATTAAAGCCATCCGCCACATCGCGATACCAGCGCGGCTTGTGCGCCGGTTTCTCCGGCGGCAATTCGCGCGCCGGGACGGTGAACAGGAACAGCGCCGAGATGAAATAGGTGATCGCCGTTCCCAGCATCGCGATCGGCGCGGTGAAAATCTGGAACAGCGTTCCCGCCATCGCCGGGCCGCCGATCTCCGCCACCGCATCGGTCGTGCTGAGCTTGGCGTTTCCATCCAGCAGCAGATCGCGGTCGATCAACGATGGCAGGAAGGCATGGTCCGCGATCTCGAACAGCACGCTCGCGCCACCGACCAGCGCCGCGCAGACATAGAGCTGCGGCATCGTCAGAAGATGCAACCATGCCGCGATGGGCACGGTGAGGATCAGCGCGACACGAACGAGATCGGAGAAGATCATCACATGGCGGCGCCGCGAACGGTCCACGATGCCGCCCGCGATGAGGCCGACGACGGCGCCCGGCCCGCGCGCGAGCGCCGTTAGCACGCCAAGCTCGGCAGGCGTGGCATGGATCGTCAAAATCGCGGTCATGGCGAAACCTTCGCGCGCGATGCGCGAACCGAACGCCGAAACCGTTTGCGCGGCCCACAGCCGCATGAATCCGGCATGCGCCCACAGCGCGCCGGACGGAAAGAATTTCCGCACAGGGAATCTCCAGAAATAATGATTGCCGTGCGCGACCGTCGATACGGCGCGCGAGAGTCAGCAGGTCTTCACAAACAAAGACCGTGAACTAGGCGAGGATAGCGCTCTGCATGGCACAACCATTCTGCCGGATATGAACCGGCTTTGGAGAAGACCGAAGCTCTACGGCATGTTTCCGTAGCGGACAAGTATTGCGGCGCGCTTCCGTGACGGTAATGCGAAACCTGTTGCAGTTGCATCACGATTACCACACCGTTTCGAAAAACAAGAACCGCAGGGAGCGCGCGTGAGCACAAGATATGACGCCATCATCGTGGGTGGCGGAATCGGTGGAAGCGCGCTCGCGGCGGTTCTTGCGCGCGCGGGAAAGCAGATCCTGCTGCTCGAAAAATCCGAGATCTATGAAGACCGCGTTCGCGGCGAATGGATCGCGCCCTGGGGCGTGAAGGAAGTTCAGCGCGTCGGGCTTTATGATCTGTTGCGCGGCGCGGGCGGCCATCATCTCGCCCGCCACATCACCTATGACGAGACGCGCGATCCCGCGGTGTCGGAAGCCGCGCCGCTGCCGCTCGGCATGTTCGTGCCGGACATTCCGGGGCCGCTGTGCATCGGCCATCCGCACCATTGCCAGACGCTGTTCGACGAAGCCAAGCGCGCCGGCGCGAAAGCACTGCGCGGCGTGAATGTCACGAAGATCGTTCCGGGTGCCGCGCCAAGCGTGATCTATCAGCATGGCGGGCAGGAGCATGAAGCCGTTGCGCCGTTGATCGTGGGCGCGGACGGCCGCATGTCGGCAGCGCGCGAGGCGGCGCATATCACGCTGCATCAGGACAAGCCGCATCACTGGTTCGCGGGCATGCTGGTGGAAGGCGCGGACAAATGGGCGGACGATCTTCAGGCCATCGGCACCGAAGGCGATTTCGCGTTCCTCGCCTTCCCGCAAGGCAAGGGCCGCGTGCGCGTCTATGGCGGTTATGCGCTCGATCAACGCAAGCGCTTCAGCGGCGAAGACGGTGCGCGCAAATTCCTGGATGCGTTCGCGATGGAGTCGAGCCCACAGAACAAATATCTGGTTGAAGGACGCCCCGCGGGACCGCTGTTCAGCTATTTCAACAACGATAGCTGGACCGACGAACCTTACGCGCCTGGCATCGTCCTGATCGGAGATGCGGCGGGATGGAACGATCCCATCGTGGGGCTGGGTCTCTCCATCACCTACCGTGACGTGCGGATCGTTTCCGAGATTTTGAAAGAAACGCCGGATTGGTCGCGCGTGAACTTCGCATCCTATGGCGAAGAGCGGCGCGAGCGGATGCGGCGGCTGCGCTTTGCGGCAAGCCTGCAGGCAGCGCTCGACATGGAGTTTGGTGACGCGGCGAAGGAGAAGCGGCGGCGTTATCACGAAGCCGCGGCGAAGGACATGTCGGTTGGGCTTCATGGATTTGCGGTGATGGCGGGCCCTGAAACAGCACCGGCGGAAATCTTCACGCCGCAACATCGCGCGCGCGTGCTGGGGGGATGACAATGGATCTCGAGAAGTTCAATGCGGACTGGCTGAAAGCGTGGACCGACAAGGATGTGCCGCGCCTGCTCTCCTTCTATTCCAAGGGCACGGTCTATCGCGATCCGCAGACGGCCGGTGGCATCACGGGCCACGAAGCGCTCGGCCAATATCTCACCGGCCTGTTCGCCGCCACGCCGCCGATGACTTACACGCCGCACGAAATCTGGAAGACGCATAACGGCTATTGCGGCCGCTGGTATTGCACGATCGACATGCCGGACGGATCGAAGAGCTACATCCGCGGCTTCGATCTGGTGGTGCTGGCGGGCGAAAAGATCGCGCTGAACGAAGTCTATGTGCATCCGCTTCCGGGCGCGCCGACCGAATGAGCATCCCGATCCTTCTTCCCGATGCGATCAAACCGCAATGGCTGACGGACGTGTTGGCCCATGCCGGACATTCGGCGCGCGTGAAGGATTTTACGGCGAAGCGCGTCGGCACCGGGCAGATCGGCGACAGCGTGCGCTTCACCCTCGCCTTCGACGGCGAGGCGAACGGCGCGCCGCAGACATTGGTCGGAAAATTCCCATCGCACTCGCCTGAGAGCCGCGCGACCGGCGCGATGCTGGGCAATTACATCCGCGAAGTGCATTTCTACAATCAGCTCGCGGACACCGCGCGCATCCGCGTGCCGAGGAACTATTTCGCCGCGGTCGATGAAGCGACCAGCGACTTCGTGCTGATGATGGAAGACCTGGCACCCGCCGAACAGGGCGACCAGATGGCGGGCGTCACGCTCGACCAGGCGCGCGCGGCGATCGTGGAGGCGGCGAAGCTGC
>JBQCJO010000344.1:0-3801 GCA_051952735.1 Rhizomicrobium sp. | reverse complement strand
GCCGGCGACGATGCCGAGGAGGGCGCACAGCCCGAGACCCCACCATGGGATCATCGGGGCGATCCCATAGGCAAAGAGAGGTCCCGGGCCGAGCAACCAAGGCCGCCACATAGCGGCGACCATTGCGGCAGTCACCACGGGCACGAAGCTCCGTGGCTTCCATTCGAAAAGCAGAAGTTCGACGGCAAGCAGCACCGCCGCGATGGGCGTGCCGAACACGCCCGTCATGCCCGCCGCGGCGCCGGCGACGAGGAGAGTCTTTCGCTCTGCGGAGCTCATGTCGAAGAGTTGGGCGAACAGCGAGCCCAGCGCGCCGCCCGTCATGATGATCGGACCTTCCGCGCCGAACGGGCCACCGGTGCCGATCGAGATCGCGGAGGAAATCGGCTTCAGCAGCGCCACTTTCGGTTCGATGCGGCTCTGACCGAGGAGAATCGCATCGATGGCTTCGGGGATGCCATGGCCACGGATCTTCTCCGAACCATAACGCGCCATCAGTCCGATGATGATGCTGCCGCCGACGGGAATCAGAATGGTCCAGAGCGGCAGATGCCGGCCCGCGAACGAGACCATCTGCGTCGACATCTGCTGGAAATAGACGAGGTTGGTGATAAGCGCGATCAGCTTAAGCAGAACCCATGCCGAGGCTGCGCCTGCCGTTCCAACGACCACGGCCATCGCCGTCAGCTTGAGAAGGCTGCGATCCGCCGTGAAATCGCGCAGAGTGTCCCGGAACGTGGCCGGAGAATCGGGGAGTTGCGACATATGGGGTCGAGGGCGTGGCTTTGCGGATTTCGAAAGCGGGCTATTATATCGTGATGCGATATAATGCAATGCAACATGGCGCAGGTTGGTTATGACATCGCAAAAGCGCCCCAAACTTGCCGCTGCGGACTACCGCATTCTGGCCGAATTCCGCCATTTGCTCCGCCGATTCCTGGTGTTCAGCGAAGACGCCGCCCGCCAATCCGGACTGGCGCCGCAGCAGCATCAGGCATTGCTGGCGATCAAGGGTTTCGAAGACGCGGCGCCGACCATCGGCGATTTGGCGCAGCAACTCGTCATCAAGCACCACAGCGCGGTGGGGCTCGTGGATCGGCTGGCGAAAGCCGGTTATCTCAAGCGGCGGCAGGATGTGGCGGACCGCCGGCGCGTTACGCTCGCACTTACCGCGTCGGGCGAGAAACTTCTTGCCGATCTGTCATCCGCGCATCGCGACGAGTTGCGGATGCTTACGCCGTCGCTGAAAGCGCTGTTCGCAAAGCTGGAGCGCTAGGCGGCGCGTAGACGGTTAAGCCTCGTGATTGCGATCAACGCGATCAGAAACACCGCCGCAAACACGCCGCATTCCATATAGAACGCCGGGTCCATTCCCGTTTCGGAAATCGGCCGCTGGTTAAAGGTGCCGGCAACCTGCGTCCACCAGAACGCGAACAGACCGATATCCATCATCCAGTGGCCGAGGATTCCGAACCACAGTGTTCCTGCCGCGCGCGCCAGCGTGCCAAGCAGCAATCCGGCGCCGAACACGATCGGCACCATGCCGATCAGCGCCCAGCCTTTTGTCAGATGCAGCAGCATGAAGAGCAGGGACGAAATGAGGATCGCGATGACGGAGCCGTGCCGTTTTTCTATCGGCCGCTGCATGTAGCCGCGAAAGCCAATCTCTTCGCAGACGCCTGCCGACAACGCCGATACCACACACGCAAGGTACTGAAGCTGCCGCGTCGGAATGTAGGACATGTCGTAGCCTTGATGAAACGCAGCGGCGGGATAAGGCACGAGCCGGAACAGCAGCACGATGGCGGCGTGTACGGTCGCCGCGAAACTCACGGCGGCGATCACGCCCCAGAACCATTGTGCGCCGGAGAGCGAGCCCGTGCGGAAATAGTCGCGACGCGCGGCTTTGAATCGCGCGGGCGGACCGCCACCGCGAGCCCACCACACATAAAGAACGAGAAACACCAATTCCGCCGCGACCGCTTCGAGCACCGGCAATTTCAGAATGAGCAGCAGTACCAGCCAGACATTCGCCGGTATCATGCCGATAAGAAGACCGCCCACGATCGCGCGCACGATCACCGGAATGCGGCTCCACCAACCGGTCTGTGTTTCTTCGCCCATGTGATCCGCCCCCGCGTCGGCGGATTGAATGCCCCCACGCCCGTCAGGGCAAAGCTTTACGCGGTACGGTGGAGGCTTATCTTTGCTGGCCCCGGCGCTTTGCCCGGCTTTCCGGCCATTGTGCCATGGGGGCGGGCGGGGTAACGAGGCGACGCCTCACACCAACGCGATGGATGGTCGATGACTTCCCTGCATCTCGACAACTGGAACATCTCTATCGGCGACGGCCACAAGTTGGTCGTCATGGCCGGCGTGAACGTTCTCGAAGACGCCGCGATGGCGATGGATGTTGCAAGTCACCTGAAGGCTGTCTGCGCAAAGCTCGATCTGCCGTTCATCTTCAAGGCGAGCTACGACAAGGCCAACCGTTCTTCGATCAAATCCTATCGAGGCCCCGGCATGGAAAAGGGGCTGCGCATTCTGGCGGACGTGAAACAATCGCTGAAGGTGCCGGTTGTTACCGACTTCCACACGGAAGAGCAGGCGGCTCCTGTCGCCGCCGTTGCAGACGTTCTTCAGATTCCGGCCTTCCTTTGCCGCCAGACCGATCTTGTCGTCGCCGCGGCGAAAGCCATCGACGCATCGGGCGGTTGGCTGCAGGTGAAAAAGGGTCAGTTCCTCGCGCCATGGGACTGCAAGAACATCCTCTCCAAGATCGGTGAAGTCTCGAAGCGTCCGATGACGATCCTGTGCGAACGCGGTGTCTCGTTCGGCTACAACAATCTTGTCGTGGACATGCTGGGCCTGGGTGAGATGCGCAAGCTCGGCGCGCCGGTGACGATGGATGCCACGCACGCCGTGCAGCTTCCGGGCGCCGATCCACGCACGGGCGGCGCTTCAGCCGGCGGCCGTCGCGAAGGCGTGTCCGTACTCGCCCGGTCCGCCGTTGCGGCCGGCGTCGATGGCATCTTCCTCGAATTCCATCCCGACCCGGACAAGGCGCTTTGCGACGGTCCAAGCTGCCTTGCGCTGGATTCGGCGGAAGCGTTGCTGTCCGATCTCGTCGCTATCGACGCGATCGTGAAGCGGAAGAAGGCCTAAGCAGCCCCCGCACTCCACGACATCACGACGCCGATCACCGACAGCACGAGCAGCCCCAGCGTTGCCAGCATCGTCAGCCCGAAGCCCATGCTACGGCTGGCGGGATCGCGCAGATAAGCCTGCATGTAGATGAAGCGAGCCACGATCCAGATCAGTCCGAGCGCCGCGGGAAGCCACGTCACCAGCGTAAAGGTAAGCGTCGCCACCCAGAGCATCGGCATAAACAGCGCGTATTGCTCGAGCGAGTTCATGTGAACGCGCACCGCGCGATCCATGTCTTCATGGCCCGTGATGGACGGCGCCTTGATGCCGTGCTTGCCGCGCGCGCGGCCCACCGGAACGCTCGTGTAGAAAAGCATCAGAACCGCCAGAATGGTGACGGCTTCCGTCAATGTCAGACCGGATACCATTTTCGTTTCCCCGATAGGTTTGGATCAGATTGCGCTCACCGCGCTCCATGTCATGAATATGCCGATCACCGCGCAGATGATGAGCGCCAGCGCTGCCAGCGTGGAAATCACGAAGCCAGTCTCGCGCTTCTCCGGCGCGGTCATGTAACCGCTCTTGTAGATGATGCGGCCGATCACCCAGATCGCGCCCAACACCGGCGGCAACCAGGACAGGTAGAGTATCGTC
>JBQCJO010000343.1:0-3362 GCA_051952735.1 Rhizomicrobium sp. | reverse complement strand
AGCCGCTGTGTTCGGCATCCAGTTCTGGCGTGAACCGGTAGCGAACCGGCTGCACGAACGTCGTGAACACCATGCCAGTAGGCGTCGTGACCTCATCGGCGATCGTCGGCTCGCCAATCCATGCATGCTTGTTCGCAGAGCCGATTTCTTCCTCGGCTTCGCGGCAAGCGATCTCCCATGGCATCTCGCCAGGCTCGCCTTTGCCGCCCGGAAGCGCCCAGTGGCCGCCATAGTTTGGCTCCTGAGCGCTACGGCAGAGCAGAAGTACCCCGCCATCCGGCGCGATGAAGATCACGCCAGCGGCCAACTGCGGGCTTTCTTCCGCATCCTTGCCGACGAACTCCCCACCTACGGACTTCGGGATACCCAGATTGCTATGCCCCTCAGCGGCAGCATACATCGCACGCCTTTGCTTCTCACTGACTGGAGGCATCAAAGTTTCCCGCTACGATGTGTTGGATAAAGGCTCGCGCCTTGTGTTTTGCCAAATTATTTGGCATCTTACCCGTGATGACAGCTGAACAATTCGCTCAAGCAATCCAAGCTCTGCAGGCCATGGGCATCATCCCGAACGGCCACGGCTGGAAGACCGCCCTAGCCAAGAAACTGGGCGTTACCCGAACCACGATCGATAATTTCGAAAAAGAAGGTACTCGGCAGCGTCAGACTGATTACGCTATCGCCGCCCTCATATCAGGACTGGAGCCCTACCCATGATCGCAGTCGAAATCTCTAACCCCACGAATGGAGCCGCTTATCAGGTTCTGTTCGAGCAGTTCCTTCCAGACTACTGCAACACCCGAGAGCGCCAGAAAGAAATTCTGGCCGGATTTGCCAAGGTCGCCGAATGGGCTCAGACACAACCGCCCGACGTTATGGCCGGCTATATGTGGGCCATGCAAAAGATGACCGAAGACATGGAGCGCCGGATTAAGATCAGCGATCTCGGCAGTCAGGTGCAGGCGATTTATCAAATCATTCCGCGCCCGGAGATCGACCGATGACCGACAATTTCTATCATAACGGCCCCGATGAGATCACCGAGAAATTCTACGGTGCAGACGCTGCGCGCCGCCACCAAGAGCGGTTCGACCAAGGCATTGTCGATGACTGGATACCGATGAAGCTTGATATCGTCAGCGACGAAGCTGGTATTCGCGGCACACTCATTCTGCAACGCGTGATGCGAATGGAGCAATAGATGATCGAGCCAGACCAAAAATATTTCGACATGCTCACCTTAACCGGCAAAGACCTCGATCGTTATTCCGAAAAGATCAACGGCCCTCAAAGGGTTACAAATGAGACCGACCAAGCCTTTCGCATGCGGCTGTTTGCGTTTTCCTGTTTGCTCCCGATAGAGAACCACCAATGACCGTAGCCGAACTCCGCAAGGCCCTTGAGGGGCTGCCTGATGATATGCTTGTCCTGCATTCGACCGATGTTGGCTTAGATTTCGTTTGGCAAAGCCAGGTGATATCAGTTTCCGAATATCCGGAAGATACCGATCACCTCGGATATGGGGAGGAGGATGAAACGAAGTCCTATCCTCTATGCTTCGTGATCAGCTAAACCCCTTGATGACCGGCCGCCTTAAAGCAGGAAGCCGTTATCCTGAGCAACGTCAATTGGATGCCGCGTGAACTTTTTCAGATTACATGGCTCACAAAGAAGCTGAAGATTCCGCTTATCATTATCACCTCCCTTTGCAAGGGAAATGACATGGTCAATGTGATATCCGTTTTTTATGGAAACCTTACACCATGAATGCGCGCACTTTCCTTTCTGCTTCTCAAACAGGTCTGCGATATCAGCGGGAGTCCATTTTCCCTCTGCGCCTAATTGTCTAGCGCGCCGCGCCGCTTTGTGGGCTCGCCGTTCATCTTTGTGTGTCCGCTTCCATTCTGCGCCAAGTTCTAAATAGCGATCTCGGTTGTCGCGATAATGTTGACGCTTTTCGTCTCGATGGAGACGATTATATTCAATGCAGTAGGCCAAATAATCTTCGCGATTATCTTCACGCCATTTCTTTGCGGAAGCTATCTGCTTGTCGCGGGTCTTTTCGTAATATTCTTTGAACTTTTCTGGATTTTCAGCGCGATAATTCGCTACCCTTTCCAGTATTTCATTTTTGTTGTTCTGATAATATTCAGCATGGTACTCGGGGTCATAGCGTTGCCTAGAGCAACCAACACACAACTTACTGGACGTCCAGCGCTCGGATACGTGACCATGAATACATGGGATTCCAGTAAAGTATCGCTTGTTTTTCGTTTCTAGAGCTTCAGCACGCGTGACAATGGGGCCAGCGTATGGGACATAAGGGATAGCCATTTCGATCCTCACTGATCGTTTGTGGTTAGAGCCGCTTTCAGTGCTGGTAACACTGGGGCGGCTCGCTTTTCATAGCATTACGAGAAGCCTTTTACTACAGGCTTCGAAATACAACGACAGTTTGGCAGGGTACCGGGGAAGACCCATTGCTTTGCATCTGGATCATACCAGCCAGTATCAACGGAATATTTCTTTCCAGAATTAGTAACGTGTGACTTGCGAGGCTCACGTCCACCTGACGAGTGCTGCCAAACAGCTTCCGTGATGCCTAACTCTTGTTGCCTAGCGCGGGTAAAGGCGGCGGTCGCTAGGTTATTTTGCGAACGCGCTATAAACGCAGCTCGTCTCTTTGTGACGCCGAAGTGAGTTTGCAAATCCTTTGACAGTTGGCCCAAATCTCTTCCAGACTGGACAGATCGCATAACTGACCCTTCCACATCTGCCAGAAATTTCTCAGGAATGCTTTTGATTAGAGAGACGTTGGCATGGACAGTTGCATCCATGATGTCTTTCATTCCGGGTGTTATCTGAAATCGAACGGACCAGCCACCGTCCGCCAATATCTTCTTCATGGCCGCCGAAGAACGTTTCTCCACGGACTGCGTGAAGTATTCCGCCATCTTGATGGACATGTCATCGAACTTGTCGAGCCACCGCTTGGATAGCTCTTTCATCGATCGTCGCAGCGCGTCGGCGGGGGATTCGTCCTCGGCAACAATGCGGTTTTCGTTTTGCCGGTATGTGGCCTTGAGCCAGTAATCCACCGACTTCGCCATGGCTTCGATAAGCTTCGTCAATTCACGGCGATACTGGATTTCAATCCCAACGTTCGGATGAACGGGCCTTAGAACGGTTTCGCCGGTTTTTGGAGTCTTCCGTCTTAGATTGTTCGTCAACGGGCTTCTCCGGCTTTTCAAGGCTCTCTGGGATATCGCGCTCTTGGGGAGCGCGGGAGTTGATGACATCCCAGAGGTCTAGCTTGATCACGCAGCTTCCTTGCCAGTGGTTTCTTCGGCCTTGAACATTGA
>JBQCJO010000342.1:0-3951 GCA_051952735.1 Rhizomicrobium sp. | reverse complement strand
CACTGGAACGATCCTGCCATCGAGGATCTGTGGTGGGTGTCCGGTACGCGCGCCGCGCCGCAAAGCGTGGTCACACCGGAACAAGTGCAGATGCTGTGGCTGGGCTTCTGTGCGCGCTACGGCGAACGCGTCGATGCCGAAAGCCGCGCCGTCGGCGACGCGTTGTGCGGCAAGTTCGAATCCTATGCGGGCGGCTATACCGGACCGCGCTGTCTCACGCACAACGACTATCGCCCGGACAACATGCTGTTCGCGACGCCGCAAGGCGGCTCGCCGGTTGCGATCGTGGACTGGCAATCGCTGGGATGGGGATGCGGCGCCGTCGATGTCGCGTATCTGCTGGGCGGCGCGATCCCGCGCGAGGTACGCCGTGTGCATGAAGACGATCTTCTCGCCTTCTACCTCGACCAGCTCGTGCAGAACGGTGTGACGGGATATGGCTTCAAGGCGTTGAAGCACGACTATGCGCGCTTCAGCTTTCAGCTTTTTCTGACGGCGTTCTTCGCGGCGATGATCGTGGAGCAGACCGAGCGCGGCGACACGATGTTCATGACCATGCTGCGCGGCGCGACTCACCAGATCGCCGATCTCGACGCGCTGGCGCTGCTTTAAAAAAAGAAACCGCCTATTCGGCGGCTTCCTCTTCACCCTGTTCTTCGCTTTCGCCCTCTGCGAGGGAGAACGCCGGTCCGCCCGGCTGCTGCGCGCCTTGCGGATAAGGCTCGCCATTGCCGTTCGGGCCGCGATATTGCGGGCCGTTGCCGTTTCCGTTCGGCTGGCCGCCGCCATTCGCCTGCTGCTGCGCCTGTTGCTGCTGCTGGTATTGCTGCATCTGCGCCTGCTGCGCGGCGAGGATGCGGTAGTAGTGCTCGGCGTGCTGCAGATAGTTCTCCGCCATCACGCGGTCGCCGGAAGAATTGGCGTCGCGCGCGAGCTGCAGATACTTCTCGTATACGGTGGATTCGTTGCCGCGGATCTTCACTTCCGGGCCGTTCGAGTCATAAGAGCGGTTCGGGTTGTTGTAGTTGCCGCCGCCACCGCCGCCGCCTCCACCACCCTGATTGTTATGTTGCGGCCGGCGGCCGCGTCCACGAGAGCGTTTCACTGATGCCCCTCTTCTTCTGATGTATGGTTCATATCGTCATGCCGCGCGCAGTTTGGGCGCGCGCCGCTTCCAAAAACTCCGTCATGCCGCGTGAGGCATGTGTGGTTGGCGCATAAATCCGCGAGAACCTGTTCTCGTCCGCTTTTGCAGGAACCGGCGCCACTTCGGCGCGACCATCCCCCGAGGCTGGTCTGGCTGTCTCCGGATTTTCCGGGCAGCCGACGGGGTTCCTGAGTCCCCTAATCTCGTTCGACCCTAGCGATTCAGGGCCGCCTTTCCAAGGCTTTTTTTCCCCGATTTCAGCCGGGTGCGGCAATCGCGCAACGGGGAATACCACCGAGATCGGGGACAACCGCGACGGTTTCAAGCCCGGAAGCCGCGAAGATTTTAGGAACCTTTTGTTCCTGCCCCTGCCCGATCTCCACAAAGGCACGCCCGTCGGTGCCAAGATTCGCGGCGATGATCGGCGCGATGGCGCGATAGGCATCCAGGCCATCCCGCCCACCATCAAGCGCCGCGCGCGGTTCGTAATCCTTCACATCGGGATCGAGCGTGGGGATCACCTGCGATTCAATATAGGGCGGATTGGAGAAGATGACGTCGAATGTGCCAGTGGCGAGCATGAGCCAATCGTCGCCCTGCAGCGCCAAGCGATCAGCCATGTTGTGACGCGCGATGTTCTTGCGCGCCCAGATCATCGCCTCTGGCGATTGCTCGACGCCCAGCCCCTTCGCGTTCGGACGCTCACTGAGGAACGCAATCGGGATCGCGCCGCTGCCGGTGCCGAGATCGAGAACGCGAAGCGGCGCGCTCTTGTCCGGAAACGCTTTCAAAGCCTGTTCGACCAGCGTTTCGGTGTCCGGCCGCGGGATGAGAACCCCGGGGCCAACCTCGAAATCCAGACTCCAGAACTCCTTGTGGCCGATGATGTAAGCGATGGGTTCGTGGCGGAGACGGCGCGCCATGAGCCGATCGAGCGTCGCCGCGTCGCCTTTCGCGCATTCGATGAGCATGCGGGCTTCGGTGCGTGCGGAGTCGATGCCGGCCTTGGAGAGCCGCGCGGACACCTCGCGCAGCAGATCCGTCATGTGTCGTCTTCCGCAAGGGCGGCCAGGCGGTCGGCCTGATCCTGCGCGACGAGCGCGTCGATCACTTCACCCAGATCGTCACCGGTGATGATGCGGTCGAGCTTGTAAAGCGTGAGGTTGATCCGGTGATCGGTCACGCGGCCTTGCGGGAAGTTGTAGGTGCGGATGCGCTCGCTGCGGTCACCGGAGCCGACCATGCTTTTGCGCTCGGCGGCGCGCGCGCTGTCCACGCGCTCGCGCTCGATCTCGTAAAGATTGGCCTTGAGCAGCTTGATCGCCGCGGCCTTGTTCTTATGCTGCGACTTCTCCGTCTGCTGCGCCACGGCGATGCCGGTCGGGATGTGCGTGATGCGCACCGCGCTTTCGGTCTTGTTGACGTGCTGGCCACCCGCGCCCTGCGCGCGATACACGTCGATCCTCAGGTCCTTCTCATCGATGTTCACGTCCACGTCTTCGGCTTCCGGCAGCACCGCGACGGTGGCCGCCGACGTGTGGAAGCGGCCCGAGGCCTCCGTCACCGGCACGCGCTGGACGCGGTGTACGCCGCTTTCGAACTTGAGCTTGGCATAGACCCCCTGCCCCACCACTTCGAGTACCGCATCCTTGATGCCGCCAAGGTCGCTTTCGCTGCGCGACATGATTTCCGTTTTCCAGCCCTGAAGCTGCGCGTAGCGCGTATACATTTCCAGAAGATCGGCGGCGAACAGCGCGGCCTCGTCGCCGCCGGTGCCGGCGCGGATTTCCACAATGGCCGACGACGAGTCCGCCGCGTCCTTCGGGAGCAGCTGGATCTGCAGATCGTGTTCGAGCTTGCCGAATTTCTCCTTCAGCGCAGCGCGCTCTTCTTCGGCCATCGCCCGCATTTCGGAATCCGTGGACGGATCGGCGATGAGCGCCTCGGCGTCGGCGATCTGCCTGGCCGTGCCGCGATACTGGTCGACCACAGCGATCACCGGCGCGAGTTCGGCATGCTCTTTCGAGAGCTTCACATAGACCGGTCCGCTCGCGCCCGAAGCAAGTTCCGCCTCCACCGCGTGAAAGCGGTCGGACAGGCGAGCGAGCTTGGATTCGGGAATCATGGTCTTGGCGGATAGTGATTGATGAGGAACGAAGGGGATTCAAGTTTCGGGCGAGGAAGATCGGCGAATCCCGTTCGCGACCCGCTGCTCGCCTTTCGCTACCGTTCGGCGTTCCTCGACATCGGCGTCAACCCGGCGGATTGGCGTGATCTGAAACCGATTGCGGATCGAGCGGAAGGGCATCGACCGAACCGCCGGTGTCGCCCGCGGTTCCCATTGCCTGGCCATCGAGATCGAGCTCGACCGCCTTGCCATTCTGCGCCGTCAGCGTGACGCCTTCGATGAGCGGTACGCGATAGGTATCGCCGGGCTGCAGGACGCGATTAATGAAGACCCGCCCGTCGGCGCCTTCGACGAGAATCCGGGTCGCTTCACGACCACGAAGGACGACGCGCGCGGACTTGTTCTGCTGGCCATAGACCTGCCCGGGGGGGAGCGCTGCGACTTCGGTGTTTGCCGGCGCGGGCGCCGTTGAGGTGGCGTTGGTAGTGGGCGCGGGTGCCGCCGCGGTGCCTGCCGGTGCGCTTTGCGGCAACATGGTTTGCGCCGGAATTGTCGCCGGTTTGGCTGCAATGGTGGCCAGTTTTTTCGCTGGTTTTGCGGGCGCCGGCGCGAGCTGCTGCGGTACCTCGGCCACCGGCTGGTTGACCAGGGAGTCCGCGGACACTGCGAGGCGATA